>CAMVQX010000188.1 GCA_947169755.1 uncultured bacterium | reverse complement strand
GGCGGTTGTGATACAGTTGAATTAGCTGAAAAATACGGTACTCCGTTGTATGTTCTTGATGAAGATACAATAAGAAGTATTTGTTGGGATTATAAAAAAGCATTCAAAGATTACGGAAAAGTAAAAATGATGTACGCATCAAAAGCCCTATGTAATAAAGCCGTTGCGAAAATTTTATCAAGCGAAGGGTTTGGTTTTGATATTGTTTCAAGCGGAGAAATGTATACTGTGCATAAAGCCGGTGTAGATATGTCATCAGTCTTGTTTAACGGCAATAACAAATCTTGTGATGAGCTGTCGATGGCTCTGGAACTTGGTGTGGGTCGTATTTCTGTCGATAATTTTTTTGAACTCTCTCTTTTAGATGAAATAGCAAAAGCAAATAATAAAAATGCTGATATTTTGCTTCGTATTACTCCCGGAATTGAATGCCATACGCATGAATATATTCAAACAGGGCATTTAGATTCAAAGTTTGGATTTGATTTGACTCAAGTTGATGAAGCTATTGAATTAATTTTAAATAATTATACTAATTTAAAATTGCATGGGCTTCATGCACATATTGGTTCTCAAATATTTGAAACTTCTATCTATGCAGATGAAGTAGAAATTTTAACAAAAGAGATTGCGCGTATTGAAGATAAATTTGGTATAAAACTGAATGAAATAAATATTGGTGGTGGCTTGGGAGTTAAATATACCGATACTGATTGCCCTCCATCTACATTTGAGATTGCTGATGTTATTTTAAATCGTTTGGAACAATGCATTAGTAAATATAATATTGAACCTCCGGTTTTGTATTTGGAACCGGGAAGAAGCATTATATCAACTGCGGGTGTTACATTATATACTATGGGCAGTTCAAAACAAGTGCCTAAAGGAAAGACTTATTTTTCAATAGATGGCGGTATGGCTGACAATCCCAGACCTTCAATGTATGAGGCTGAATATTATGCACAAGTCGCAAACAAACCCGATGCCGAGCTATCACATGAATACACAATTGGCGGCCGATTTTGTGAATCTGGAGATATTTTGATTAAAAATATTAAGCTCCCTGAACTTGAAGAAGGTGATGTATTGTGCGTTTATAATACAGGTGCTTATAATTATTCTATGGCATCTAATTATAACAGAGTGCAGAAACCGGCTATGGTACTTGTAAATAATTCACAATCTGATATTATAATAAATAGAGAGACGTTAGAAGATTTAGTTTCAAAAGATGTAATTCCGGGTAGGTTAAATGTTTGAAGATATTTTTGGGTTTATAATTAAATATTTCGAAAATATTAAGGTCGCATTTAATTGGTCTGATATTATACAGATTGCTGTTTTGGCCGGAGCTTTGCTGTTTTTGTATAAGAAATTTATTAAAAATACATCTTCCGATAAATTTATAAAAGGTTTGTTAATCCTTGTTATTGGTTGGTTATTCAGTGAATTTCTTATAAAAATAAATATAAATATTATCGGAATGTTTTTGAAAGCAGTTGTAACTTTGGTCTCATTGAGCTTAATTGTTATATTTCAGCCCGAATTGAGAAGATTTTTAGGATTTTTGGGTCAGGTTGATTTTATTTCAAAAGTCTTTAATTCCGGTAATCACAAACACAAAGATAAAAAAATTGATGTAGTTAAAGAATTAATTGAGAGTGTTAAATATTTTTCAAAATCGCATACCGGCGCCTTGATTGTATTCCAAAGCGATTTAAGCAATACTTACTATGATGTCGGAACAAAACTAAATGCGGATTTGTCAACGGAATTGTTGTTGACTATATTTCATCCAAATACCCCTTTACATGACGGTGCTGTTGTTATTGATGGTGACAAAATAATTTCAGCAGGCGTGCTTTTACCATTGACTGAAGATCCTAAATTGAGTTGGAAATACGGTACACGTCATAGAGCGGCTATAGGTATGACAGAAACTTCTGATGCCGCTTGCCTTGTTGTTTCTGAAGAAACGGGTGATGTTTCTATTGCAATGGGTGGAAACTTGAAAAAATATGAAGATTTGGTTACTTTAAAATCAGACTTAGAAAATATACTTGGTCTTAAAGAACCGGAAGATAACTCTAAGAAGACTATATTCAAGATTAATAATTTTATGACAATTAAGAAAGCCGGTAAAGACATTGGAGCGTAAGTTAACTTTAAAAGAGCATTTTCAAAATATTCTCAGAAAAGTTTTTTTTCTGACTTTAGGACCATTAATAGCTGCATTTGCTCTTGAAGTATTTCTTGTTCCTAATAACATTATTGACGGTGGTATCGTTGGTATATCTATTATCTTGAGTTATTTAACAAAAATTAATTTAGGACTTTTGATTTTCGTTATAAATATTCCGTTCTTTTTGTTAGCATTTAATAAAATTGGTAAAAAATTTGTAATTCAAACTTTTTTTGCTGTTGGTATGCTCGCCTTATGGATTAATATTTTTTCAACTAATAATATACCTGTAACCCATGATTTACTTTTATCAACAGTATT
>CAMVQX010000187.1 GCA_947169755.1 uncultured bacterium | reverse complement strand
ATTACCATATTTTGATATGACCAAATTTCAAATAATTTTACAAATTTTTGACATTTATATTGAAGAAATCACTCTGTAGAACATTCTTTGATAAACCTAACCACTCGAATAAAAGGGAGGATTTTTTCAAATGAAAAAAATCGTTGGAATTTTAGCAGCAGCAGCAGTTCTTGCTACTTCTGTATTTGCAGCTGATGTTTCTGCAAAAGTTAAGCTTGACGGAAACTTGCTTAGCGTAGATGGTACAAAAGAAAAAGACGGACTTTCTGCAGTTATGATTCAGCACAACACTGATGAATCTTGGAACCCAGTTATCAACATGTCTGTATCAGGTGATAACTATGGTGCTTCTGTTGGAATCTATGTTGGAAAATGGGATGCTACTTCTATGGGTGGCTGGAACCATGGTTATGGACTTGGTGCAAAAGAATGGAAAATCTGGTTCAAACCTATCGATGTTCTTAAGTTCAACATTGGACGCATTGATGCTTCTTTGAATACTGATACAATTGATTATGATACACGCCTTTATAACTATGATGAATGGGGATATCAGGCAGAACTTGCAATCAACGCATTTACATTGAATCTTGGTTTCCACATGGATCAGGGCGAATCATGGCTCTGGCAGGAACTTGTAGATGTAAAAGATGCTAATGGTAACACTCTTAAAGATGCAGCTGGAAATGCTATTAAGGAAGGAAAAACACACGTACGTGGTCTTGGTTTAAAAGCTGCTTATGCTGCTGACTTCGGAACAATCATTGCATTGGCAGACTTCAAAGATACATTCGAAACAATTTTTGTTGGAGCTGGTTATAACAATCAGTTCGGTGATATCCGTATCTTTGCTGATGCTGGCTTCAAGACAGCTAAGAACTACAAGATTAATGGCCTCAAGAACCAGTGGGGAAATGTAATGACTGAAATGGTTGGCGGTAAAAAAGTTGACAGATCAGTAACACTTAAAGATGCTTTCTTTGTAGGTGGTGACTTTGATATTAAGTATGCAAAAGATGCATTTGGTGTAGAAGCTTATGCTAAATTCGAAATGCTCTTGAGCTACAAAGACAGAGTTGCAGATTTCAACACTGAAAAAGAAAACGGAACAGCATTGTTCTTCAAGACAAAGCTTACATATGCATTTGACCCTTGTACAGTATACTTCTACTTCAAGGATACAAACCTCTTGTCTTCAACATTTGCTTCTACCATCAAGCTCGGTGCTAACGGTTCTGTAGGAGCTGCTACATGGGATATTTGTGGTCAGATTGAAACTGGTAAAGGTGGAGAAAAGGATGCTATTACAGCTGGAAACAAGGTTAACTTCTCTATCCCAGTATCATTCGCTGTTGCATTCTAATTGTAACTATATAATCTAACGATTATAAAAACGCTCCTCGCAAGGGGAGCGTTTTTTTTTAACATTTTTTTCAGATTTTGTCCTAAAGTAAACTTTTTGACTATATTACAGTTAGAGGGCAAGATATGAATAAAAATATACGCGAACCAAAATCAGTAGATCAGCTTACATTTACTGATGACGGAATGTTTCAGACTGTTATGCGCGATCCGGAAATATGTGCAGAAGTTATAGAACGTCTTCTTCAAATAAAAATAAATCATGTAGAATATCCGGAACTTGAAAAAGAAATAGCACCGTATTATACAACAAAAAGTATACGACTCGATGTATACCTGAAAGATTCTGATAAAATCATTGATATAGAAATGCAGACATATAATCAGGATTCAATTGGGAAACGTACACGTTATTATCAGAGTATGATTGATATTGACAGTTTAATGAAAGGGGATGATTATTCGGAATTGAAGGACAGTTATATACTTTTTATATGTAAACAAGATCCTTTTAAGAAAGATAATAAACATTTTGGGCTACCATGTTATACTTTCAAGAATACATGTATTGAAAATAATAATGTAAATTTAAATGACAAAACTCTGAAGGTAATTTATAATGCAAGTGCATATAAGAATGAAGAAAATGAAAAGATTCGAGCTTTTCTTCACTATATTTTTACAAACGAACCTGGAGAAGATGATTTTTCAAAACGTCTTTCGGCTCTAGTAGAAAAGACCAAAAAGAATGAAAAATTCAGGAGGGAATACGCCGCTATGAATTTACATGACAGAGATTTAATACGAGCCGCAAAAAAAGAAGCTGCAGAACAAAAAACTATTGAAACAGCAACTATTATGCTTCAAAAAAAATATCCAGTTTCTGATATTTCCGAAATAACAGGTCTTTCATTAGAAGATGTACTAAATCTTCAAAAAAATCTCTAAATTTTTGTAACCTTATTACTATATTATGGTTGTATATATGAACAACATAGCAATAATAGCTTAAAAACACCTCCATTTTTATTTAAAAGACTGCCGTTTTCTCCTTTCCCGGCAGTCTTTTTTTTTATTTATCATAATCAATGTTAAAAAAAAACGCTCCCCTTGCGAGGAGCGTTTTTAGTTTTGTTCAAACTAGGAATTGTA
>CAMVQX010000186.1 GCA_947169755.1 uncultured bacterium | reverse complement strand
TAGCGCAAGCTACCGCTGATAAGTCCAACAAAAACTGAATATCTGGGACTGTGGCACTCTGCCGACGAGAAAGATTGAGTATCTTTCGAGGAGAGGTAAGGTAGCGCAAGCTACCGCTGATAAGTCCAACAAAAACTGAATATCTGGGACTGTGGCGCAGCGGTAGCGCAGGGGACTCATAATCCCTTGGTCGTGGGTTCGAATCCCTCCGGTCCCAGTTTTTTGTTGTCAAAATTACTAAAGAGACGGGATTACATCCCAGCTGGTCTTTTTAAATTCTACGCACTAGTGTGCTTGAATTTTACAAAAGCCTGCGCATACTTATCTCGTACGGCTCGTTCCTCGCCTACGATATAAGCATCCGGTCCCAGTTTTTTGTTGCCAAAATTACTAAAGTGTCGGGATTGCGTTCAGGCTGTTATTTTAAGATTCATATAAAAATTTTCCTATACGTTTGCTGCTGTTTGTAAAACTGAATATGAAAATTTTTGTTATCAAATTTAAACATTTTTTGTATGCAAAGATATGTAAATATTTGTTCAATTAGTTATCAAAATTTTTTTTGTTTAGTTTTTAAAGTAATTGACTCTATTCTATAAAAATCCAGTCAATACTATTAAATTAACTATTAAAAGATACTTATGATTAATAAAATAAATTTTCAGAATAATAGCAGATATAACATTGCTTTTGGGCTCAATTTAAACAACCAAAAGATGATTAATGCACTCTGTGAAAATCCTAAAGACAAAGCTGCCATAATCAGACAGTTTGATATGGAAGATCCGGATATTCAGCCTTGTTTTGATATATTTTCTAAAATGATTAAAGAAAATTATGATAATTGCAGTGCGATGAATGCTATTATTCAAAAATTGGATACACTGAATATTAACACTGAAAACAGAAACGGGTTAATTGAATGTTTGTCCAATTTTTTGAATAATTGGGAAAAATTATTTTTATCAATAAGAACAAATGTTGTAACTGTATTAGATAAAGTTGGAATTAAACATCCTGCTGCCGGTCATTTAAGCAGAACTGTAACAAATCCTTTGTACAGAGATATTGCAATAAAAAACATTGAAGATGCTAACAAATATATGTTATCAACCATAAAACCGGGGCAATGTCCTGACAAAGATTTTTTGATAGCAATTCATAAAATAATTACAAAAGATTTAGATTTTCATGCCCCGAACGGTATTAGTTACCCTCCTAAAGATTATGCCGGAATTGTTGAACAATCAGCGGAAGATAAACTTTTATTAAAACCGGAAAAGAAAGGACTTGCAGAGAGGTTAGACTCTTTTATGGAGTGGCTTCAAAGAAACTACAATAAGGACGATGTCTTTTTACTGGGAGCACAATCATACAAAAAACTTCTTGGAATATCTCCTTTTTATGATGGCAGTGGAAGGGCAATGCGAATTTTCATTGATGCACTTTTATATTCAAGGGGATATCGTTTTAAACAATATCCTGCAAATTACGCAGAAGTAAGAAGCTTGCCGATGGATGATTTAAGGAATCTTTTTGTAGAGAATTGTGAAAAAATAGCCGACTAAAATTTCTGATGTATAATATTCATGAAAGGTTTTGTTATGTTGGGACAGTTTGCTGTAATAATTATCGCAATAGTATTATCTATTCTGTTTCCACAGCGTCGGCGTTATGGTCTTTTTGGGTATCGGCGCAATTATTGGGGGTATGGTAATGATTATGATACCGGATTGCTTGAGGAGAGCAGCGTATTTTTTGAACATCATGTAAAAGCTTCAAGCCGCCGCAGTGGAGCTTTGAAGCGTTGTAAAAAGTTTTTAACCCGTACTAGCAAAAATGTTTATACCCTAAAGAATCAAAATGTTACATTTATATTTGACTCAAAAAAGAAAACTATGTTTTGCTTGAATGCAAAAAATATCAAACAATCGGCTTATGTTGAGTGGCATAAACAAATACAGTCCCTCGCCGAAGAAGGAAATTTTGACAACACATTTGACAAAGTTTTTGACAGTATTTGTATCTCTTTTGATGAAAGTTCGAATTACGGAGGGATTTTACAGGTTTTGAAAGCCAATTTCAATCCGGTGAAAGAAATTCTTGAAAGTGATAACAAACCTAAAATTCAGAGTGCGGAGGCAATTGAAATCCCTAATGATAAAAAATCGTCGAATACTAAAAAAATTAATATAAATGATATTTCTGAAGAAGAATTGGCAAACCTTCCGGGCATAAATATTGTAATTGCAAAGAAAATTATAAGAAGAATAAATCTAAAGGGAGATTATTCTTCTCTTGAAGATGTTTATAAAGAGATGAAAATTAAGAAACATTTTCAACAAAAATTGAATGATTTACTTTGTGCAGAACCAGCTCAACATGAAGAAAATAAAACATTAAACGATGACAGAATTATAGATCTATGAAAATTAGAATATACAAGATATTAAAACATACATCTGTAGAAGGGCCGGGAGTTCGCTATTGTATTTGGTTTCAAGGATGTTCAAGACACTG
>CAMVQX010000185.1 GCA_947169755.1 uncultured bacterium | reverse complement strand
GCAACGTGAGAACCAACCATTAACAAACATTTTTTACCGATTCTTGTTGTAAAATCACCGCAAGCTGCCCCTCTGTGAACGGTAACATTTTCTTTAATAATTGTGCCATCACCGATAACGACTTTTGTTTTTTCACCTTTATAGCCCAAATCTTGCGGTTCGGAACCGATTGTTGCAAACGGTGAAATCGTACAATCGTCGCCGATTTCTGCAAATTCTATATGAGCGTTTGAAATAACTCTTGTCCTGTGTCCTATAGTAACGTCTTCACCTATCACAACATAAGGCCCGATAATCGCATCATCTGCTATCTTTGCCGATGGGTGAATTATTGCTGTTTTATCTATCATAATATTCTCTCCTCTTTTGACTAATTATAATACAAATTTTGGACACTATAAATAATTTTATATTATTTTAATATGCTTATGATAAAATCATTTTATGAAAGAATATGATTTCTATGTAGTTCCGACACCTATTGGAAATTTGGGCGATATAACAAACAGAGCAATCGAAGTTTTGAAATCTGTTGATATTATTGCATGTGAAGATATGAGGGTTACTCAAAAGCTGCTAAATCATTTTGATATCAAAACCAAATGCATTTCTTATCACAAATTTAATGAAAAAGAACGTGTCGATTACTTTATTTCACAGCTTTCTCAAGGGAAAAAAATAGCTCTCGTTTCAGATGCCGGAACTCCTCTGTTTTGTGATCCCGGTGCGGTAATTGTCAAAGAATTGAGAAAGAATAATTTTTCGGTTACATCTCTTGCCGGCGCAAATGCTGTTGCAACATTTTTGTCGCAAGTTGCAAGAGATGGTGAAGATTTTGTATTTGTCGGATTTTTACCTAAAACAAAAACCCAGATTGAAACAATTTTGAACAAATACAAGTCAACTGATATAGTTTTCTACGATTCTCCAAACAGAATTTTAAATACACTGGAAATAATTAAAAATGCCCGTATTGGTGTAAGTGTTGCGATTGGCAGAGAGTTGACCAAGATTTTTGAAGAAGTAGTGATTGATAAAACCGAAAATGTTATCGATTATTTTAAAAATAATACTTTGAAGGGCGAAATTGTCGGACTTGTTTTCAGGGAAAAATCCACCGGTAATTTAGAACTTGATGACAAAATTTTGGCACTGCAAAATAAAGGTTTTAAAGCAAAAGAAATTTCAATCATTTTGTCCGAATTGTACGGTGCAAATAAAAATGATATTTATAAAAAATGTATATAGTTTTATTTATGTTTTTCAACCATTGATTTTGAACGTAATTTTCTATGGAAGGTTATAGCGAATCTGTGAGCCTCATCTCTTATTCGTTGAAACAAAAACAATGCACTTGAATTTCTGGGCAAAATAACCGGTTTTGACTGTTTTGGTAAAAATACTTCTTCATTTTTCTTTGCCAAACTCACCACATCAATTCCTGTTACGCCAAGTTCTTCAATTATTTGCATTACACTTGAAAGCTGTCCTTTACCACCGTCAATAATAATCAAATCAGGCTTTTCCCATTTTTTTTCACCAAGGTGATTTAAGCGTCTTGTCAAAACTTCTTTCATTGAAAGAAAATCATCAGGTTTGCCTTCTGTTGATTTGATTTTAAATTTTCGATATTCAGAGGCTTTTTTTACACCGTTTATAAATGTTACCATTGAGGCGACAGTATTTGTCCCTTGAATATGAGAAATATCATAACATTCCATGCGATGAGGGAAATTTTTGAGTTTTAATTTTTCAGCCAAATATGAGCCTATTTCATTAAAGTCATCTCGTATTTTAGACATTTTAGCGATTTGTGCGTTGCCTAAGACGACCTTTGCGTTTTTATCGGCAAGCATTTGGAGTTCTTTGCCTTGGGCAGATTTGCCGTAACTTATTTTTACTTTCTTCTGTGATAAAATTTCAAGCCATTCTTCATAAAGTGCTTTTTCACCTATTGCTTCCAATTCATTGGAAACAATTTTGTCAGGGAATTCAAGTTTCAAAGTGCTGTAATACTCTTTAAAGAATGTTGCAAAAAATTCTGTCCTGTCTTCTTCTTCAACTTCATAAACGAAATCTTTTTTGTCGATAAGTCTGCCTTCGCGTATCATCAAAATTACAATTGCAAAAATTCCGTCATCTGATAACAGAGATATTATATCTTCGTTCAGTTTTGTGTTTTCGTATACAACTTTTTGTTTTTCGAGAGTTTTTTGAAGATCGTTGTAACTGTCACGAAGTCTTGCAGCTTTTTCAAACTGTAAAGAATCAGAATATTTTTGCATCTGTTCTTTTAGCTGTTTCATAAGCTCTGTTTGTTTTCCTGACAAAAACATCTCGGCCTGCTTTACTACATTTTGGTATTCTTCAGGCGTTACAAGATTTTGGCAGGGCGCAAGACATCTGCCTATTTGATAGTAAAGACACGGTCTGTCTTTAAATTTTGGAGTTTTACATTGTTTTAAGGGAAATAATTTTTTCAAAAAATCCAAAGTTGCATGCATTGCCCTGATATCTGTATAAGG
>CAMVQX010000184.1 GCA_947169755.1 uncultured bacterium | reverse complement strand
GCATTCGCTTCCGTAAAGCTTACTTCGTTCGCTAACGGAAAGCCTATCGTTCCGATTTCTTCAAAATCGGATCTCCAGGATTACATCCTGGCAACATTCACATCATTCTAACTGATGTAAGAATGACGGCATGTTGCATTCGCTTCCGTAAAGCTTACTTCGTTCGCTAACGGAAAGCCTATCGTTCCGACCATTTTTAAAAAAGGGCTAACAAAGGTTAGTCCTTTTTTATTATTAATATTTAAATCCCATCTACGCCACTAAATCTAGTCTCTTGCGTTGTTTCATCTCGTTATCTAAAAGCTTAAACAAGAAAAGATTCATTTCATATTCATATTTTTCAGGTTTTATAACCATATTTTTAGTCTCGTTCAAACTATAACATTTATCGGACAGAGAATATTTTTTAAAATGACCCCAAGCTAACATAGATTTAAAATCAGCACCAAAATCCGGATACTTGTAAGGTACACATTCGGAAGGTACTTTTTTCGGCAAAACATCTGATAAAAACTCCATTACATCTTCAAAATGGAGGTTATCTGAATTTCCATATATTCTATCTGACGTTAATAAATTTTTTACTCCGCGTAAAGATCTGCCGGTGTCACAATAATCCGCAAAAATATAATGTTTGCCGGATTTTTTGATTTCTTTCTTCGATAACCCTATTGAATTTAAATATTTAATAAGCGCATCAAAATCTTCATTACATTTTTCCAGATTTAGAAATCTCTTAGCATTACTTATCGGCAATTGTTTTATACTATCTTCACCAATCTTGTAACCTAAACTTTTACCGATAGTAGATAATGAACGTCCTATTGGAATAAATACATAATTCCCCGCCCCATACATAGAATCCAATTTCTTTTTAAAGCATTCTGCAACTATATCGGTGTATACTAAACAACGATCAAAATTTTCTGCAAGGTTTCCTTCTAAAGGATTATCATAAAGATATTTATTGACTACTTCATTTAAGCAGTCTATTTCTCTTTCTGTCAGATTTTCATACTCGCTGATTGTAAAGTTTCTTATTCTGCCAAATAATATTCTGTTAACCTCATCTATTTCATGTACCAACATTTTCTTATATTCAATTTGGTCACTATTTTGTAGCCGGCAGGACATTTCTGCAAATTGTTTCGCCGTTGGAACAGCACTAGCTTGAGATGAAGGTTTGAATACTCTTTTCATGGCTCCAACGCTATATGTAAATATATTTGTTGCCGGGGTAATATTTGGGATGCGCATATAGAATACAAAACCCGTAAAAAAAATTTTTGCTATGTATTCAACGAACTAACAAAAAATATTTTTTACAAGTTTTGAATTAGCAGTATAAAATATGTTTAAACACTGATAGGGAATTAAATGCACGTAGATAGCAAAAGAACTTATATTAATGATAAAAATTTATCATTTAAAAATACATCGTCATTTAATAAAGACAAGTGTAAATAAAGATAAAGAAAACGAACAAGGTAAAAAGTTCGACAACCCAAACACTCTCAATATAGCTTTAACATCTAAAGTTTTCTCAGATTTTAAACTTAATTTGCAAAATATAAACAACTAAATAGAACTATTTTTCCAAAGCATTTGATATTTTGCAAAAATAGTTGTATAATTTTCGGGTAACGTTATTTGAGAGGATTTTATATGAAATTACACATGCAAATTTTAATTGCGTTAGGTTTGGGAATTAAGCGCAATTGGCATATTTTCTTCGGGATTATTCTCGGTATTATAGTAGGTATTTTCTTACACGGACGCGAGATACCTATAGTGGCAACGATTTTAACATTTATCGGGCAAGTATTTATAAGATTAATACAGATGGTTGTAATACCGCTTGTTGTATCTGCAATTGTTATTGGTATAACCAGTGTCGGAGATAATAAGCAACTCGGCAAATTTGGTTCAAAGATGATTGTATATTATGGTATAATCACTACTGCAGCCGTTTCTATAGGTGCGGCTTTGGCACTTTGGATTAAGCCGGGACTTGGCGCAGCACATTACATTACTGCAAATGCAGCGAGTGATGTTCAAGCATCTGTTGCAACTGCGATGGCTCAGCAACAAGGCAACATATTGAATTTGTTCTTAGGTTTTATTCCTAACAACCCGATTCACTCCTTTGCTGAAGGGAATATGGTTTCTATAATCGTATTTGTGTTGATTTTTGCGGTAGCTTTGGCGAAAGTCGGCGATGTAAATAGACCAATCGTTTCATTCTTTGAATCTGTTTTTGCAGCGACTATGAAAATTACCGATTGGATTATGTATTTTGCAGCTCCCGGTGTGTTTGCTTTGACTGCAAGTGCAGTTTCAAGTTTCGGTATTGATATTTTTGCAAGTATTTCTAAATATCTTTTGGTACTGTTTATCGGATTTATGCTTCAGCTGGCTGTAGTATATCCGATATTTTTATCAGTATTCTCAAAAGTCAATATATTTATGTTATATTCAGCGATTGCAGAAGCTATGATGGTAGCTTTCGGAACAGCAAGTTCATCAGCAACTTT
>CAMVQX010000183.1 GCA_947169755.1 uncultured bacterium | reverse complement strand
AACCCTCAAAGACTCATTCAGGTTGTACAATCCGTAGCTGACGGTGCAGCTTGGTTTGATCCGAGCATTGCTCATATTGTTTTGAAGGCAAGTGCAAGTTCTGCCTCATTTGATACAACTGACAACAGCAAAGATTATGATTTAACCGCCCGTGAAGCTCAAATCTTAAAACTTATGACCGAAGGGTACAGTAATATGGAAATTGCACAAATGCTTGAAATAAGTATAAACACAACAAAAGCACACGTCGCAAATATTTTGCAAAAGTTGGAAGTTGATGACAGATTGCAAGCCGCCCTGAAAGCATTAAAAAATAAGATAGTATAAATATGGCAAATGTATTGTTAGTAGACGATAATTCAAAATATTTAAAAGATGCTCTGCCTTTTTACGGGCACGAGGTCAGCACTGCCATTGACGGAATACAGGCTTTAAAAATTTTGGATAAAAAAGATGATATTGACATTGTACTTCTTGATGTTATGATGCCTAATATGGACGGTTGGCAAACTCTAAAGGCAATTCGTTCAAATAACGCAACAAAACATTTACCCGTGATTATGCTTACAGCAGTCAACGAAGATCAAAAAATGGTTGCAGGCTTAAAGAACGGTGCAGATGACTACATTGTAAAACCATTTATCCTTCCGAATCTTTTGGCAAGAATGGAAGCTGTCTTGAGAAGATCTCATCATTCAACAAGGATGAATACGGAGAACTTTTTAACCCCGTTAACTTCAAAAGAAAAGGAAGTCTTAGCTTTGGCAGCTGAAGGAAATTCAAATAAAGAAATAGCTGATAAATTATTTGTAAAAGAAGTTACAATAAAAACACATTTGAACAGTATATTCAAAAAATTGAAAGTATCAAACAGAACTCAGGCAGTATTACTTGCAATGCAAGCAGGACTAAAATAATAAAAGGAAAATATATGATTGACTACACAAAAGAAGAACTTGTTGAATTACTAAGTAAAAATTCGGAAAAATTTAATGAATGGAAGGCTGAACAAGAAGAAGTAGATTTGTCGGAAGTGGATTTTTCGGGAATAAATCTTGCTGAAGTTGATTTTTCCGGTATAGATTTGAACTCAAGCTCTTTTGCCGATTGTGCTCTATCTTTTGTAAATTTTTCTAATACAGATTTAACTTCTGTAGATTTTACAAGAGCAAGAGTATTAGAATGTGATTTTTCAGATGCACTCTTAACGGGTGCAGATTGCAGCTATGCTGAAATGACTTATTGCAATTTTTATGATGCTGATATGGCAGGATGTATTCTTTCAGAAACCGATTTATCTAACTCTGATTTGACTGCTGCGGTAAACTTGAATGCCAGCAGATATGATGAAGATACAATTTGGCCGGATGATGAATTATTACCTGAAGATTTTGACGGTGCAAGCCATAAAGACCTATCAGCACTTCAAGATGAAGAAGATGAAGGAGTTTCTTCAGATTGGTAATGAAAAAACATAAAAAAAGAATTTTTGGGTTTTTATGTTCCTTTCTGCTGCTTGCGTCAGGTGTGTTATATTTCGGACTAAATTATGTCCCCAAAAGCTTGTATAACATGCAGGAAATGAAAAGCGGGGAAGTAGAATCTTATTACGTAAATCAGTGGTGCACTCCAAGTTTCGGTCAAAAAGAATTTCGGCTTTGGGATACTACAAGAGTTGACTGCCTTACAAAAGAATACGCAATAGAATTTGATTTCGCGAAGAAATGGGCAGAAAGTGTCGGACAATCTTTGTACTACGCAAAAATGACAGGCAAAAAACCGGCAATTGTACTAATCCTTACAGATTTAACAGATACAAAATATGTAAAACGCATTGAACGCTTGGATAAAGATATACAAATATTTTTAATTAAAGCTTTCTAACGCAACAAAATTAAAGATATCATCTCGCCCAAGATTTTTCTGCGTAAATTCATTCATTGTTAATATAAAGTTTTCTGTCATATCACCTTTTCTTATTCTTATTGTAATAGAGCCCTTCGGATTTTTGTTAACAAAATCTTCAAGATACATTGTTAATTTGGGTTTCAATGCATTTCTCCCCCACTGCTTTATTTCAGGATCAAGCAATTTTAATCTTGGTACTAATAGATTTCTTATATATATTAACGATGTTGAATAAGTTAAGCATCTATTTATAATTCCCTGTATATCTATTTTGATACCATTATTAAAATCGCAATACATATATGCTTTTATGTGTTCTGCAATAGTATCCGGCGACCGAGAAAATAATGGTGGCAGTTTAACACAAGCTTGTAAATATTGCTCAGTAGTTAACCCCTCTTTTTCAAATTTCTTCACGAGTTCTAAAACGTTCTTTTCAATAGTTTCAGGGGACTGACAAAATAATGATGGCTGTTTAACACAAGCTTGTAAATATTGCTCAGTAGTTAACCCCTCTTTTTCAAATTTCTTCACGAGTTCTAAAACGTTCTTTTCAATAGTTTCAGGGGACCGAGAAAATAATGGTGGCTTTTCAACACAAGCTTGTAAATATTGCTCAGTAGTTAACCCCTCTTTTTC
>CAMVQX010000182.1 GCA_947169755.1 uncultured bacterium | reverse complement strand
AAAAGTCTGCCCAAATGCCCTGTCGAAACGACATTGGCACTAATCGGGAATAAATGGAAAATATTAATTATCAGAGATTTGTTGAACGGGACTAAACGTTTTGGTGAATTAAAAAAAGTCTGCAGCGGAATTTCTCAAAAAGTTTTGACAACTAATTTACGTATAATGGAAGACGATGGACTTGTAATCAGAAAAGAATATAAACAAAAACCTCCAAGAGTAGAATATACGCTCTCTGACGTAGGTTATTCTCTTGGGCAAGTCTTAGATGCTATGGCAAACTGGGGTGACGGCTATAAAACATACTTAAAACTGCTTGCCAAGCGGAAATAAGGAATATATTCCATCAGGGAATTATAACAAAATTTTAAGTTATGTATAATACTTTACACAAAATAGCAAAAAATATTTTTTAGCATGTATTATATATGTAGGAGAAATTTTTTATGACTCTATTAGAAACAAAAAGGTCTGAAGAAACAAAGAAGAATAATGATTCTCATTTAAAATTACTGTTTCCTGATGTAAAACCGTTAACAAGAGAGGAAATTATTTATCGCAGAAACGGCAAATCTGTTGATAAAGTCGTTGAATTTGACATCAGAACAGGCTCTAAAGTAAAAACAACTCATTATGATTATTTTAATGATAAAAAAATTCGTTCAGTTGATGAGTTTGACAAAAATACCGGTAAAAAAATTCGCACAATAAATTACGTTTTATACAAATCTATTGACGAATTTGATACAACAACCGGCAAAAAATTACGCACAATTAATTTTAACGTAAAAGATGATTCAAAAATATCTTCTATTCAAGAATACGATTTACAAACAGGTAAAATATCAACTGTTTCCATATACAAACGCGACGGCAAAACAGTAAGCGTAATCAAAAAAATTGATCCTGAAACAGAAAAAGTTACCAATACAATAAATAAAAGTAATACAAGAAAATATATTGAAAAACAAAATTTGCCTACACGTACATATGACAATATAGCTCCTGTAAAAAAAGAAGATCAGGAACATATTGCAAGACTTATTGATAATTTGTACAGACGTAATTTAAAATTTGAAAATATTTAAATTTATAATATATTTTCTAACCCGTAAGTAAAGTTGTTTTTGTCCGTTACATATTTTACGGCAAGTATAACTCCTTGCATGTAGCATTTTCTGTCCATTGTATCATGCCTGATTGTCATTATTTGACCTTGAGAGCCAAGAATTACCTCTTGAGAAGCTATAAATCCCGGCATTCTGACAGAATGGATATGAATATTTGAATAAGATGTTGCACCTCTTGCACCTTCTAATGTTTCAGTTTCAGGACAATTTCCTTTTGTAAAATCTGATTTTGCTTCCGCCATTAAATTTGCAGTTTTTATAGCCGTACCTGATGGAGCATCTTTCTTTTGGTTATGATGAAGTTCAATTATCTCAGCATTATCAAAATATTTACCTGCAAGTTTTGCAAACATCATCATTAAAACCGCACCGGTCGAAAAATTCGGTGCAATAAAGCAACCTGTTTTCTTTTCTTCAGATAAATTCTTCAAAAATTCAATTTCATCATCTTTTAAACCGGTTGTACCTATTACGATTTTTATACCGTTATTTAAGCAGAATTTTGCGTTTTCAAATATAGATGCAGGCTGCGTAAAATCTACTAATACATCTATATCCAATACTCTGTGAGCATCTTCGATTGAATGATACATCCCTTGAGATGCAATATCAATCATTCCGACAAGTTCAGTATCAGGACAATCCGTTACTGCCTGACAAACTTCTTTACCCATTTTCCCCATTGCACCGCAAACAGCAACTTTTATCATAAAACTTTCTCCTTTTTATCTAGATTAACATAAAAATAAATTTTCTGTGGTAATATAAAATCAGAAGAAAAGGAGAGATATTATGGCAGATGCAAAAATTTTAGCAACAATTGAAAGATCAGATACAGAGCAACTTCAAATTTCAGTTAGCGAATACAAAGGCAGAAGCTATCTTAATATGAGAATATATTACACAACAGATGAAGGTGCAACTTGGCTTCCTACTAAAAAAGGCGTAACATTCTCACCAGACCAGCTTGATTTGTTAGAAGAAGCTATTCAAGCAGCAAGAGCTGAATTTATGAAAGAAGAATAGATTTCTCAAATATGAGTGAAAATTTGTTTCAGATAAATTTACCAAAATACGCTCTTGCCCTTGTAAATATAAAAGGCTTGGGGGTAAAAACTTTTTCTTACATAATTCCTGACGAAATGAAAGATAAAATAAAAATCGGGCAGGCTATTTTAGTGCCTTTTGGAAGGCAGGGGCTTATTAATGCTTTTTGCGTAGGGTTTTCGGATTATTTACCCGAAAATATTAAAGCAAAAAAAATTAACAAAATTCTTGATGAAACACCACTTTTTTCAATTGAATATTTGAAACTTTTGGAATGGGTAGCAAATTATTATTGCTGTGATTTGGTTACCGTTTTGAATGCTGCAATTCCTTTAAAATTGATTGAAAAAGCTTCAAAAACAGAATCTTCTGTTGAATTTAT
>CAMVQX010000181.1 GCA_947169755.1 uncultured bacterium | reverse complement strand
GAAATGGGTATGAGAGGTTTAGGCGAAATTGAATTGATTACAAAATATGCAGAACCTGATTATGCTGTAATTACAAATGCAGGTTCGGCACACATAGGGCGCTTGGGAAGCCTTGATAATATTGCAAAAGCTAAATGCGAAATAACAAAATATCTCAACAAAGCATTGATTGCTAATGATAATGAAAGAATCAAAAAATTTGCAAATTTTGACGGTGAAAAAGTTTTTTATTCACTAAACGATGTTGAAATTGTTGAAAAATCTCAAAGTTTCTCAAAATTTAAATACAAAAATATGGAATTTGAGTTAAATATTGAAGGTGATTATAATATAGAAAATTCAATAGCCGCAATAGAAATAGGACTTCATTTGGGTATGTCTTATAACGAAATCAAATCAGGACTTTCAAAATACAAACCTATTGAAAAGAGGTGGGAAGTCGAAAAAATTGGTAGCTATGAAATTATAAATGACAGCTACAATGCAAATCCTGAATCAATGAAAGCCGCAGTTTCCACATTTTTGGAATTGTACAGTAATCGTGTTGTGGTTCTTGGAAATATGGGTGAGCTTGGCGAAAATGAAATAGAATTTCATAAAAATGTCGGGGAATATATAGGTAAAAAGTATTCTGATGCTTCAAATACTCTATTTATTACTGTCGGAGATTTGGCGCAATATATTGGGAAAGAGCTTGAAAAATATAATTTTAAAGTAGTACATTTTAACAATAATATTGAAACATCTCGTTACATTCTTGATAATCTACATGCGGGTTGTACAATATTTTTGAAGGCATCTCGAGCTATGAAGTTCGAAGAAATAGTAGAGAATATAAAAAGGAATTTTGAAAAATGATAATGCTAGCATCAGCATTTTTGCTGGGAATGATATTGTGTTTGTTGGGCGGTGTACCATATATTGATTTTTTGAAGAAAAAAAATATAGGTCAATATGTAAAAGATTGTGCACCTGAAACACATGCTCAAAAGCAAGGAACTCCGACAACCGGCGGTGTATTTATTGTGCTTGCCGTTATGCTTGCTTCTATAGTAACTTTGGCAATGGCTCAAAGATTAGATATGGAAGCTTTTATAATATTGCTGACATTATTATTTTATACAATTGAAGGTTTCCAAGACGATTATTTAAAAATTAAAGGAAAAACAAATGATGGATTGTCAGCTAAAGCAAAACTTTTCAGGCAAATTGCATTTGCCATGCTGCCTATTGTTTATTTATTAATTAATAATCATAGTGCGTTTGATGTTACTGTCGGAAGTTATGTTCTACATTTGGGCTGGTTTTATCCTGTTTTTGCTATTTGTGTTATCACGGGAGCATCAAATGCTTACAATCTGACGGACGGTTTAGACGGTTTGGCTGCTTCAACAGGTATTTTTGCATTTTTAGCTTGTTCGGTTGTTTCTTTATATTCAAATTCTGTAGAAGCTGCAATTATATCAGCGGCTGTAGCCGGTGCTTTGTTAGGTTTCTTAAAATACAATAAGCCCAAAGCTCAGGTATTTATGGGTGATACTGGTTCTTTGGCACTTGGCGGATTATTGGGAACAGTAGCGGTATTGGGTAAGTTTGAGATATTATTAGTATTGATTGCAGGTGTTTTTGTTATGGAAACATTATCTGTAATTATTCAGGTAATAAGTTTTAAAACTACCGGCAAGCGAGTATTTAAGATGTCCCCCATTCATCATCATTTTGAAAAATGTGATTGGAGTGAAAAAAAGATTGTTGTAGTATTTGCCTTAGTTTCGGCAATTTGTGCTTTAGTTTCAGTAATTTTATTTTTTAGAGGGATAATATAGTGAATAAGGTTTTAGTTTTAGGTTTTTCAAAGAGTGGTATTTCGGCAGCTAAATTTTTGAATAGCAAAGGTTATGATGTTTATATAACAGAATACAGAGAAGAAAAGCCCGAAGACAGAGAAAAAATTAATGATGTGGTTAAACTAGGCATAAATGTAGAATTTGGCGGACATAGTGATGAGTTTATTAAAGGTTCAAGTTATGCTGTAACGAGTCCGGGAATTCCTCCAAAATCTGAAATTATGCAAAAATTAAAAGCTTATAGTATAAAAGTAATTTCTGAAATTGAACTTGCTTATCTGAATACCCAAAAGCCGTTTATTGCAATTACAGGCACTAATGGTAAAACTACAACAACAGCTTTAACAGCACATATTTTATCCGAAAAATATAAAGCAATCCCTTGCGGGAACTATGGAAAGCCTCCTTGTGATTTGTTATATGACGATATCGATTATTTTGTGTGCGAATGCAGTTCGTTTCAGCTTGAATACAGTCCGACTTTCACCCCAAAAATTTCGGTATTTACTAACTTAACACCGGATCATATCGACTGGCACGGCGGAATTGAAAATTATTTTGAGGCAAAGGCGAAAATTTTCAAAGGTTCTCAAGTCCCTGAATATAGTATTCTAAATGCAAAGGATTCAAGGCTTTTAGAATTCTCTAAACAATGCGGTGGGACTGTATTTTTATTTGACGGAGAAATCGGAGAGAATTGTTCCTATATAAAAGATAACGGT
>CAMVQX010000180.1 GCA_947169755.1 uncultured bacterium | reverse complement strand
GCAACAACGGCATTTTCACAGGCAATAATCATTGTGTTTCCCATCATTGAATACGGTTTTGATTTGTCGGCAAATTTTTCGCCGGCTGCTTTATTCCAGAACTTGTACAAATTGTTACGTGTGATTGCTTTTTTAATCTCTTTTTTGTCAAGTAATTCTTCAATAAGAGATTCAGTTGTTACAAAATCAGTATAAAGAACTTTTTCCAAATTACCCCCATCAAATTTTTGTGATAAAATAAGAGAATGGAATCTAGTAAATTAAATGATATCATAAAATCTTCCAAAAATATACTTATAATATCGCATGTAAACCCCGATGGCGATACTTTGGGTTCTATGTGCGGATTATATTCCGTAATTTTTGAACATTTTAAAAAAAAATGTGATATGCTTACCCTTTCAAAACTTCCTGATGTTTATTCATTTATGCCTCATTATAATGAAATTAAGCATCTTGATGATATTGACAATTCCCGCGAATATGATTTGGTTATAAATGTTGATGTTGCGGCAATTGACAGAATTTGCGGCGGGAAAATCCTTTTTGACAAAGCAAAAATTACTGTTAACATCGATCATCATAAAACGAATAATGCATATGGTGATTTGAATTTTATTGATCCTGATGCAAGTTCGACCGGTGAAGTATTGTTTGAACTCTTCGAGCAAATGGGTTGGAAAATAAATTTGGATTGCGCAATTTGTCTTTATACCGCAATTTTAACAGATACAGGTTCTTTCAGGTTTGACAATACAAAACCAAAAACTTTTGAATGTGCTTCAAAACTGGTTGAATTGGGAGTTAATCCTTCCGATATGTACAAAAAAGTCTATGAATCAGATTCGAAAACTCTTGTAATGTTTCAGGCATATTGTTTGAGCAAGGCAAAATTTTTGAACGATGATAAAATTGCATATATTTCAGTTTACAGAAAAGATTTGGAAAAATTTTCCGCAAACGAAGAATGTATGGAAGGTTTAACAGAAAAATTAAGAGCGATTGTATCAACTCAAATTGCATTTGTTGCGAAAGAAATGAAATCCGGCGGAACAAAAATTTCCATGCGCAGTAAATCAATTGATATTGCGGAAATTTGTTCGGTGTTTAACGGCGGCGGACATAAATTTGCAGCTGGCTGTACAATAAAAGCTCCGGTTGAAAAAGCTTGTAAGTTACTTTTGGAAGAAATCGAAAAGAGATATAGATGAATTTTAAGGCATTTGTCAGAGGTGTAAAAAGATTAATTATATCTGTTATAAAAAACGATTTCTACGGAATGGCTGCAGAAATGGGATTTATGATGGTTATCGGGATTTTCCCGTTTATGCTGTTTTTAACGGCGATTTTTGGCTGGCTCGGAAACAAGGCCTGCATGTCCCAAATTTTGGGATTCCTTTCAAATATATTACCTAAGCAGGTTATGGATTTGATAATGACAGTTCTTTCCGAGGCAATGATTTTTTCACACGGAAAATTGATGGCAGTAATCGGTCTGTGTGTAACTATTGTTCTTTCAACCAATGCAATTGCTGTTGTATTAAAAGGTTTAAACAGAGCATATAAAGTGACTGAGACCAGAAACTTGGTTTATACAAGGGTATTGTCATTTATAATGATGCTTGTTGATGTATTGGTCACATTCTTGGCAATCAACTTAATCATTTTTGGCCGCACAATTGTAAACTTTATGATGAATCATTTTAACATGTCTGATTTAGAAGCTATTATATGGTTGATATTACGTTGGCCGATAGCTTTTGCGGCATTATTTTTGATGGCATTTTTAAGTTATTATATCTTGCCTGATTTGAGAGGTAATGAAAGATTTAAACGTAAAAGTGCGATTCCCGGAACTTGGTTTTTCACGTTCTTTTGGTTGGTTGGTTCTTGGGGATTTTCTGTTTATGTAAACAATTTAAAAACATACAACATGGTTTACGGAACAATTGGTGCTTTTGCGGTTTTGATGGTTTGGCTTTACTATACGTCTGTTTTGATTTTGATAGGCGGAGAAATAAATTCTCAGGTTTATAACCAGCTTGAACGTAAAGCTGATGAAATTCGTGATGATTTTGCAAAACTTTCAATTATTGAAAAAATTGTTTCTAAAGTTAAAAAAGAAAAACAGAATGAAGATAATAAATAGTTGTACAATTTTCTTTTTTACAAATATTATGTTATTATAAAAACAAAGCTCGGGAACCTTTTTATAAAAATTACATCTTTATATTTAAGGTTTAAGAGTATTTGGAGGAAACAGTGAGAAACATTATGAAAAAAAGTTTAATATTTTTCGGAACATTTTTGTTCTTATCAGGTTGGGTAATAAAAGATAACGTGTTTGCGTACGGACCTGTTGATTTGTACGACAATGTTTGGCGCTTAATCAATAACAAGTTTGTTGATCAAACGAATAATGACCAAAATTGGGCAAAATGGCGTCATAAGTATGACAGCAAAATTATGACGAATGAAGATGCCTATGTGGCAATTAATACAATGGTTGCAAGTTTGAACGATCCTTATACAAAATTTTTAGATCCTAAAGAATTTGCTGACGAAACAAGTTCTATTAAAGGTTCACTCAAGGGTATAGG
>CAMVQX010000179.1 GCA_947169755.1 uncultured bacterium | reverse complement strand
TTTAACCACTTATCGCTATACAGTTGACCTTCCAGATTGTTTCTTTCAAGCCGTATCTTTTTGTATTTTAAATCCGTCAATTTCATACCGTTAAAATCATAAACCCCGTAACGGTTATTTTTTCTGACTAATATATATTCACCCAATTTTTTAACTTTGTCATATTCAAAACCGGAAATAAACTCACCCTTATCGCTTATAAGTGCATATTTATCATACTTTTTAGCAACAAAGACATCATAAATTCTTCTAATTTTATTGCACTCAGGTTTTACAAGAACATTGTTATCTATATCAACTATGCCATAGTATCCATTCAATTTGCCTATAAAAATTTTATCCCCGGCACGGTCAAACTTTTGGTAAATCATCGGTACAACAATATTTTCAGCCAAGTCAATCATGCCGTATTTTTTATCCAACTTAACAAAAATTCTATTTGGTTCTATATCTTCCATATAAGAATAGCTACGGTGAGTCAAAACATTTCCGTCAGAATCAATAATTTTAAACGGTTCTTTATATCTTTTGACAATGAAATAATGCTTATCTTCATTAGTAATATGCCTTACCTGCAAACAATTATCCAAAAGCAAGGTCCCGTCAGAATTAAAAATAGTACTGTTTGAAAAAACTCTTCTTGTACCGTCAGAATAAAAATTTACTGTAGTTTCAGTTTCAACATAATGCTTGTCGCAATTTGGGAAACGCTGTTCGGTTTTTTGATGCTCGCTGTTTATAAGATATACAGGGTGAGAAGATGAATTATAACGGTAATTGTTATGATTATAATGGCTGTAATGATTGCACCGCGCGCCAGCACAAGTGTGCGCCTCGCAAACAGCCGCAAACATAAAAAATGATAATATACCTATTACAATCTTTTTCATCCTACACATATTTAACGAATATAAATTTTTTTTGTTCATTTTTAATTAAAAAGAGATATTATTCTTGTTATCAATATATTCTACTTCTTCCTGCTCATAATATTCAGGGGTTAACTCTTGCTTGATAACCTTTGCATCTGTAAGAAGTTCCATAAATTTTACATAATCAAGACATTTTTTACCTTTTACGCCAACAGTTTGCATTTGTATTTTACCGTCCGGAAGTAATTTTATTTTTAATTGTTTTTTCGCCATTATTCCTTCTCCTAATCCAAATCAACCGTCAAAACAATAGTATTATCTTCATAAATTTCTTCATCAGAAATAGATAAATTTTGTTGTTCCAAGCGTTCTTTGATTTTGTTATACGAAATTTCCTGAGCATTTGCAGTATATTCATTACTCAAATCTTTTACCAGCTCATCAAATCCAACATTATTTTTTGCGGATATCTTCATCGTATAAGGTTTATCACCATTATAGAAAAAATCCACATGAAAAACTTCTAAATCACAAGAAATGTTATTAAATTTATCCTCAATATCAACTGCTCCGTGCTCTTTCAAGGTTTTTATAAGAGTCTGTTTGTCAACAATCTGTGTTTCAAATTCCTGACTAAAAAGTTTTTCCATTGTTTGTTCATCAAGGCACAAATTTTCAAGAGTTGCACCGCTTTCTATCATCGAAGATGTAGAACCCGAAGCCGCATGTATTGCCCGAATTAATATATTTCCGCCGGCTATTAATAAAAAAGGGACTAACTCAATTCCTGTCGACATAACTTTCTCCTATACATCTAATCTTCTTCCGCCGCGAGCAGCATTTATATCATCATCAGAATTTTCACTCTGAGTATATGTTTTAACACTTTCTTTAGATGAAGCGCTGACAGCACGTACATTTGCCCACTCTCTGATTGCCATTATAGATTCTTTTTGAGTTTGAGAAAGCGGAACTGTGTTCACTATAGCCTTTTCAAAATCAGTAAATTGCAATGCTCTGTTTTCAAAAAACGCATCACACAAGGCTGAAATAACAACCTGTTCAATTTCAGATCCGATAAAGCCTTCAGTCATCTGAGCAAGCTTATCTATCAATTCCTTATCCGGCTTAATTTCCGCACAAACATCTTTATCTTTCAAACGTTTTTTCAAATGGACTTTAAATATCTCTTTACGTTCTTGTAATGTAGGCAAATCAACAAAGAAAATCTCATCAAAACGACCTTTTCTTAGTAATTCCGGCGGAAGATTATGAATATTATTTGCAGTTGCAATTACAAATACAGGCGTTGTTTTTTCTTGCATCCAAGTCAAGAATGTTCCGAAAATTCTCGACGATACCCCGCTGTCATTTGCCGATGACACACCATTCAAACCTTTTTCAATTTCGTCAACCCAAAGAATTGAAGGTGCAACAGCTTCAACTGTTGCAATGGCTTTTCTCATATTTTCTTCAGAACTTCCGACAATTCCGCTGAAGATTTTACCTAAATCCAATCTTAATAAAGGAAGCTGCCAAATTGTACTCATAGCTTTTGCAGTTAAACTCTTTCCGCAACCCGGAACACCGGTAACCAATACTCCTTTAGGCGCAGGAATACAATATTTTTTTGCCCTTTCAGACCAAGAATTATTACGTTTCAACAGCCATTTTTTTAAGTTATCCAAACCGCCGATATCATCAATGCCTAAATCAGACTGAACATACTCAAGCAT
>CAMVQX010000178.1 GCA_947169755.1 uncultured bacterium | reverse complement strand
AATTTACCCTGGATGCGATTCGAACGCATGACCTACCGCTTAGAAGGCGGTTGCTCTATCCAGCTGAGCTACCAGGGCTTACTCACCTATATTATCACGAAAAATTTTTTCTGCAAGTTTTTTGCACTCTCTCGTTTTTAGTATATAATTTTCTTATAAAATAAGGAATTGGAAACTATGCTTACAGGAAACGAAATCAGACAGTTATATTTAGACTATTTTAAAAATAAACACCAACATACTGTTGTTGAAAGTTCAAGCCTTGTGCCGGATAACCCGACAGTATTGTTGACAACAGCAGGCATGCTTCAATTTTTGCCGATATTTTTAGGTATTGTCAAATCGCCATACGACCCTGCACGCGCTACTTCTTGTCAAAAATGCGCCAGAGCCGGCGGTAAAGATTCCGATATTGAAAATGTTGGCCGTACCCCTCGCCACCATACATTTTTTGAAATGTTAGGAAACTTTTCATTCGGCGACTATTATAAAAAAGAGATTATTCCTTGGGCATGGGAATTCGTTACTGAAGTTTTGAAACTCGACAAAGACAGACTCTGGATTACAATTTTTGAAACAGATGACGAAGCTTACGAAATCTGGAGAAGTGTCGGAGTTCCTGCGGACAGAATCAAACGCAAAGGGAAAAAAGACAATTTCTGGGGACCTCCGGGAGCTTCAGGTTCTTGCGGTCCTTGTTCTGAAATCCACTACGATTTAGGCAAAGAATACTCTTGCGGTCATCCAAATTGCGGTATTGATACCTGTGAATGCGACCGCTGGGTTGAAATTTGGAATCTTGTTTTCACTGAGCTTTACCAAGATGAAGAAGGTAATCAATCACCTTTGGAATCCAAAAACGTTGATACCGGTATGGGTTTGGAACGTATTACAATGGTTTGCCAAGGTGTTGCATCAACCTTTGAAACTGATTTGTTGAAACCGATTATGGACAAAGTCTGTGAAATGAGCGGTGTGCCTTATAAAAAATCAGAAAAAACAGATATTTCACTTCGTATAATTACAGACCACGCAAGATGTGTTACTTTCTTGATTTCTGATGGTGTAATTCCGGGTAATGAAGGAAGAAGTTACGTTTTGAGAATGATTTTGCGCCGTGCATTACGTCATGGAAAAATTTTAGGTATGGATTTGCCGTTCTTATACAAATTGGTTGATGTTGTTATTGAAAACTATGGCAAAGCATACCCTGAACTGGTTAAAAACAGAGCAAAAATTGTTGATGTTATCAAAAAAGAAGAAGAACGCTTCAAAGAAACTCTCGACAGAGGCTACAAAATGCTTGATGAATTTATAGCCGAAAAGAAAGATATAGACGGTGAAAGTGCATTCAGACTTTATGATACATTCGGTTTCCCGCTTGAATTGACAAGAGAAATCGCCGAAGAAAACGGTTTGAAAGTCGATGAAGAAGGTTATAAAGTAGCTATGCAAGAGCAAAAAGACCGCGCAAAAGCTGCAACCGCAAAAATCAGCGTAACAGGCGATATTAAATATGCCAAAGTTGAAAATGAAGTCGGTTCAACGGATTTTGTCGGTTATAGTGAAAATGAATGTGATGCTAAAATTCTTGCAACTATTGACGGTGAAGGTTTTATTGATGTCGTTTTAGACAAAACTCCTTTCTATGCTGAATGTGGCGGACAAATCGGTGATTCCGGTATTATAGAAAATGAAAATATGAAATTGGAAGTTTTAACAACTTTCAAAGTTAATAAATTATTTGTTCACAGATGTAACTTGATAAACGGTGAAATCACAATCGGTGAAACGGTTCATGCAAAAATTGATGTTGATAAACGTGAAGAAATAAGAGTTCACCACTCATCAGCTCACCTTTTGCAAGCTGCTTTGGTAAAAGTTTTGGGCAGTGAAGTTCATCAGGCAGGTTCACAAGTAGAAGAAAATCGTATGAGATTTGACTTTACGTTCTCCAGAGCTATGACACCTGATGAAATTTCCAAAACAGAAGACATTGTAAACGGCTGGATATCTGCAGGTTTGCCTGTAATTACCGAAGAAATGGATATTGAACAGGCAAAATTAACAGGTGCAACAGCATTATTCGGTGAAAAATACGAAGATGTTGTAAGAGTCGTTTCTATGGGTGAAGGTGATAAATGCGTTTCAAAAGAATTTTGCGCAGGTACACACGCAAGAAACACAAGAGATTTGAGAATGTTCAAAATAGTTTCTGAAGGTGCTATTGCCGCAGGTACAAGACGTATTGAAGTTGTTGTATCATCCGCTGCGTTTGAATATTTGAATGCAAAAGCCAAAGAAATTGATAAATTATCTGTAATGTTCAAAGCTCATTCGGAAGAAGTTGTTGAACGTGTTGAAAAATTGCAGGAAGAAAACAGAGAACTCCAAAAACAAATTGAAAAACTTGAAGAAGAAAATTCTAAAGCTAAATTTGCAACATTCTTGTCGAAAGCTCAAGATATTGAAGGCGGAAAGCTGTTTATTACAAAGATTGATGATAACGTAAAACCTGTAGGATTAAAAATTGGTATTGAATTTTTATCAAACAAACTCGGTGAAAGTGTTATCGTTCTTGCAAACAGCAGAACCGTAATTTCAAAAG
>CAMVQX010000177.1 GCA_947169755.1 uncultured bacterium | reverse complement strand
GTTCTGTTATTATCGGAAACAATGTAGAAATAGGCGCTAATTCTACAATAGACAGGGGTACAATTGAAAATACGACAATTGGCGATAATACAAAGATTGACGACCTTGTTATGATTGGTCATAACTGCAGAGTCGGTGAAGGTTGCTTAATCGTTTCTCAAGTTGGTATTGCAGGAAGCTGCGTGATTGGCGACAGAGTTGTAATTGCCGGTCAAGCAGGTTTGGCAGACCATATTGAAATCGGTTCAGATACAATTATTACCGCAAAAGCCGGTGTTACAAAATCGTTCCCTGAAAAATCAATTGTTGTAGGTATTCCGGCAATGCCAAGAAAAGATTTTATTAAACAATTAAAAACAATGAAAGATGCTCAGGAAATCTTTGCAAAATTCAGAAAATATGAACCATTCTTGAAAGAATTTGAGGAAAACATTAACAAATAATGATAACAATCAAAAAAGAAATCTCAATATCAGGTAACGGTTTGATGAAAAACAAACCATGCAAAGTTACATTCTTTCCTTCAAAAGAAGGAAAAATACGTTACTTTGTGAACGGCGGTGAAGCATTTGAGGCAAATGCGGATAATGTAATTGCAACTGATCATTGTGTTGTTTTGGGTAATAAAAAGTCAAAAGCAATGCTCACCGAGCACTTGACGGCAGCGCTTGCATTTTGCTCAATTGACAGTATTGATATTTGTATGGACAGTGAAGAAGTTCCTATTCTTGACGGAAGTTCAAAACAATGGGTAGAACTTTTTAAACAGGCAGGAATTGAAAAACATTTGTTTGAAAAACCGCAATATTATACTGTTTCAGAACCTATTTATTATCTGAATGGCAAAACAAGCCTCGTAATCTTACCCGACAAAGAATTATTTATTTCATATGCAGTAAATTATGATCACCCTGATGTTGTGCAAAGATTTATTAATTTTAATCCGAAAAAGCAAGATGAAATAATTGAGGCAAGGACTTTTGGGTTTTACAGAGATTTGAAAAAATTCCAAATGTTAGGTTTTGCACAGGGTGTAACTCAGGAAAATACCGTTGGGTTTATGGATGACGGTACTTATTCAACAGAATTACGCAGTGAATACGAACCTGTAAAACACAAAATGCTTGATTTGATTGGTGATTTGTATCTTACCGGCGTGAACCCGCTGAATCTGAAATGCCAAATTTTGGCAAAAGAAGCAGGGCATGCTGTGCATATAAAAGTTGCAAAAATGATGAAGGATAAACTAATAAGGAGAGACTAAATATGACAGAAGAAGTATTAAGCTTTGATATTATGGATATTATGAATATGATACCTCACAGATATCCGTTTTTGCTTGTAGACAGAATAACAGAATGTGTTCCGGGAAAATATGCAAAAGGCTACAAAAATATGACTATGAACGAAGGATTTTTCCAAGGTCATTTCCCAAACAATCCTATAATGCCCGGAGTATTGCAATTAGAGGCGATGGCACAATGTTCAGCTCCGATTATTATGACAATGCCTGAATACAAAGGCAAATTAGCTCTTTATGCAGGTGTTGACGGCGTAAGATTTAAAAATATCGTAAGACCCGGTGACAGATTTGATATGGAAATCGAATTGACAAAATTCAAAGGCCCTGTATGCAAGGCTCACGGTATCGGAAAAGTTGACGGCAAAGTTTGTGTTGAAGCTGATATGACTTTTGCGTTGAAATAATATAATTTTTTAAGTAAAAAGATAGTAAAAAGGCGGTATATCACCGCCTTTTTTATTTAAACATTATATGATTTTGTGATTTATGTCAATTTAATTCCCAGGCTTTAAATATTTTTGCATAATCAAAATTTTCAATGCTTTTGAATAAACAGCTTGCGGATCAATTGCTATTACTTTGTCCAGGGTTTCGACAGCGCCTTTATAATCTTCCAATTTTTTTTGAATTACAGCTTTAGAAAACATAGCATCAATAAATTTGGGATCAAGTTCTATAGCTTTATCCAAATCTTCAAGAGCCTCGTGGAGTTTAGAATCGTCTTTTTCTGCAAGAATAACTTGCGCACGATTAAAATATGCATCAATCATATTCGGATTAAATTCAATTGCACGAGTATAATTATCATAGGCTGATTTCAATTCATTCAAATTGTGAAACACAATAGCTAAAGAAAAATAAGAAAGTGCATTATCATCCTTTAAACCGATTGCTCTGTTGAGTGAATGCAATGCATCATCAAACTTTCCTTCGTTGGTTTCTTGAATACCTTTTTCCAAATAATATTTGTAATCCATATTTTTATCATAACTGAAAATTCTGAGATTAACAATAGCGCACATTATGCAACAAATTTATAATTTTGTTGCGTAAAATTATAATCCCCTCCCCTTTGTGGGAGGGGTGAAAATCTTTGATTTTTGGGGAGGGTGTTATTGCGGGGCTAGTGTCGCCCCTGCACCCCACAGTTTCTTTCTTGTACCGACAAGAAAGAAACCAAAGAAGCTCCCGACCTGCTCCTTCGTTCACATCAAATCTAATGCTCCACTAAAGGCGGAATGACTCGCTTCGCTCAAACAAATTCCGCCCTGCTATTGTGTCGCAAACATTTGATTGTTCACTCCGTCAAAGGTCGGACAATTTTTT
>CAMVQX010000176.1 GCA_947169755.1 uncultured bacterium | reverse complement strand
TTTTTAATTCTCACGAGAATTTTCAAAAAGCCGAAAAACTTATAGAGAAATTTTCCGGATTTAAAGTTTCGCTTTCAAATCCTCATTTAAGAACCGGTCTGTTACCCACAGTAAAATTTTCTGCCGATGGCGTTTCGATACTAAATGATGACGATTCAAAAGCTCTTGATACAACCAATTTAAATATCGAAATTAAATTACTGCCTCTTATTTTCAAAAATGTTAATATAAAACAACTGGCACTTGACACCGCAAATATAAATTTTGTCTATGATAATGACGGCAAATTTAAACTGGGTCAATACGAATTGACCAACCTGCCAAAATCTTCATTTAAAATTAATCCAAAGCAAATCGATATAAAAAATTTCAACATAAATTTTGATAACAAAATTTCATCCGAGAGAATCACCTTAAAAGGGATAACAACAACCGATAATAACAATATAAATACAACAATAAAAATTAATGAAAACGCTAAAATAACTTCGACAATGAATGCAATCAACAATGGAATAATCATAAATGATATGAAGATTTCCGGTCACAATGTTGATGCATATGCATCCGGAAAAATAACAAAATTAAATGCCCAATTACCCGAATTGGATTTAAAAATCGGCGTAAACAAATCTAAAGCTGAAGATATTCTTAAACTCATTCCTGATATTCCGAATCTTTCCCCTGATATGAATATAATATTAACAAAACAAGCCGGTTTTTGGGGAAATGCGCAAGGGCACTTGGAAATCAAAGGAAAAGCCGATTATCCAAATGTGTACGGAAAAGTTTTAATAACAGATGCATATATGGTTCGCCCGATTCCTAATTCCGAAAAAGCAACAATCAAAATTGATTTTAAAGGTGATAAATTAGATTTAGATGTTTTAGTTCCGACAAGTCCTACGCAAAAAGTAATTGTTAAAGGACCTATAAAATTAGACAAAGATCGCTATGCTGATTTGCAGATATCAAGCACAGATAACGTCGATCTAAAAACTGCACAAATAGTATTAAATCCGTTACATGAAATATTCAACTTTGAACTTGGTCCTGTTCCGATTATGGATATAAAAGGCAAAGGCGGAATTGATTTGCACGTCAAAGGTACAAAAAAAGATCCGTATGCCTGGGGTGAATTCAAATTTAACGATGCAATAGTTTCTTTTTTAGATATTCATAACATGGAAATTTCCAACGGTTCAGGCTCGTTAGTTTTTGATAAACAAAATACCGTTTTTGAAAGCAAAACCGCAAACCTTAACGGCAAACCCATTTCTATTAAAGGAACTTGCGCACTCACTGGAGATTTAAATTTTGATGTAAACACAAACGGACAGGAGTTAGGAAAACTTTTGAATACAATAAAAACCTCTCCTATGCTTCAAGATATACAAAAACTTACAGCACCAGTTGAATCTGCCTCCGGTCCTGCAAATTTAAAATTAAAACTAACAGGCCAAGTTATTGATGTCAATGAGATAGTTTTCAATAAAAATTTATTTGCCAAAGGGTCAATAGACCTCATTTCAAATGTTATAAAAATCAAAAATGCACCCCCTGCAAAAGTTTCAGGAGTATTAAACTTCAACAACTTTGATGCCGACTTTGATTTAAAATCCAATTTAGGAAATTCGCAAATTCTTATAAACGGCAAACTTAAAGACGACTTGGCCAATATAAAATTTTCATCACCAAAATTCAATTTGGGAGACGGTATAAAAGCAGTATCCCTGAAATCACCGTATAATAATGATTTAGCAACAATTAATACAAGTTTCAGCGGTAAATATAACGGAAAAATTGATGATATCGAACCCGACAAGCTTTATTTAAAAGGGAAAATCCTTTCAAACAACGGTTTAAAATCTGCAATCACCGTAAACAATAGCGATTATGAATTAAATAACGGGAATTTAAAACTTTCCAAGCTTGAAGGTAAATTCAATGAAAGCCCTTATAGTCTTACTCTTAACGGAACAAACATATTTTCTAAAAACAGAAATTTAAACGGATACGGAAAAATTGAAGGATTTGATTTAGCTACAATCCACGATTTAAAAGAATTCTTGCCGCCAGAAGCCACAAAACAACTTGACGATATAGAGTTCAAAAAAGGCAAAATAGATATAAGCGCTCGTGCTCATAACAACAACCTCAATTTGTACACGGTGCTCGATAATTTTGTACTGTTGTATAAACCCGAAAATATCAAAATTGTTTTGAAAAGCGGGAATGTACTTTTGCAAAACAATACGCTTAATTTAAACAAAATAAATGCAAAATTCGGAAATATGCCGATTTTTGCTGACGGAAAAATTTATAATGTACAAAAAAATCCTAATTTGAATTTGTATGTAAATGCAAAACCGTCTCAGGACTTTTTTGACCAATTTTTTAATAAGCAATCTCTTTATCCTATAAAACTCAAAGGAGATGCTATCCTAACCTCTAAAATCAACGGGACATTAAACAATTTGGGTTCTAAATCGACTCTTGATATAAAAGAGAATTCAAGCCTTTATTACATGGGTGCTACAATCGGCGATGTCGAAAATCCGGTAAAAATAGTATTGGACAGTATCTATTCTCCAAACAAAATTAAAATTAATAACCTTCAATATGATAAAA
>CAMVQX010000175.1 GCA_947169755.1 uncultured bacterium | reverse complement strand
AATGAAATTTGTTTTATCAAAGTTATAAATGTATCTGATGCAAAAATTATTGATGTAAACACGGCAACACCCATCAAAAACATTTCAATAACTTGTTTTAATACATATTTATCGAGTAAAGTTACTTTTTTAACTTCTTCTTCCATAGTTTTCCTTATTCATTAAAATCTAAAAGAATTTTTATAGTATCTTTTTGTTTATTTTTTTCAAATGCTTCGATAGCATCATCAACTTTGTAAATTCCAGAAATCAACGGGCTAAAATCCACTCTGCCGGATTGCAATAATCTCAAAGCAGGTCCAAATTGCCCGCAGCGAGAGCCTAAAACCGTAATTTCATCAATTACAATCGGCGCAAGATTAAATTCTTTTGAAGCTGCAACAGTACTTTTCAAAACCAAAACTCCTCTCGGTTTTGTAAGAGCAAGTGCTGTTTCAAACCCTGAAATTGAACCTGTTGCTTCTACTACAACATCATAAACTTTTTCAACTTTTAAATCATCAAGAAGTTTCACTTCAACCCCTTGAGCTTTTGCAATATCAAGTTTATTTTGGTGCTTGCCGACTAAAAGGACATCAATATTTTGCGCATTTAAAGTTAATGCGGTAATCAAGCCTAATTTACCATCCCCGAGAACAATAACCTTTTGGAAGGGTTTTATATGCAGCTGTTCAGTTATTTCGCAAGCAGCTGCAAGCGGTTCTACAAATACAGCCTGTTTATCGGGTACATTGTCGGGTACTTCAAACAATGTTTCCAAAGGCATTGTAAAATATTGTGCAAAAACTCCGTCTTTTCTCCAAATACCTAAGGTATGGCGGTTTGGACAATGGCGATATAATTTTTCCGCACAATAAGGACAATTTGGATCTTTGCAACCGTAGCTAATTTCCGCAACTACACGTTTGCCCAAGAGCGATTTATCATCAGAATTTACTTCTTCAACTATTCCGACAGCCTCATGACCCAATACACCTTTGTAACCCATATAACCTTTTGTAATTTCATAATCAGTATTACAAATTCCGGCAAGGGTAACTCTCACCAAAGCTTCACCTTTTTGAGGAACAGGTTTTGCATAATCGTTTACTAATTTTAATTCTTTATCAAATACTACCGCTCTCATTTTTATATCCCTTCAAAAACTATTATAACAGAAATATTTCTTTTGTTATATAATTAACAATATAGGAGAGAATTTTATGAACAGAATTGGAATTGACGTTGGCGGAACTAATGTAAAGATTGCACTTGTAAATGACAAGGGAAAAATTATTTATTCAAATTCAGTACCTACACACGCTGAATTGGGTTATGAATTTACTGTAAATAATATCAAGCAGGCAATTTATGATCTTTTAAAAGAAACAAAACTTCAAAATAAAGACATAGAAGGTATAGGTTTCGGTTTCCCGGGTCAAATTGATTTTAAAAACGGCATAGTAAGAAATGCACCAAATATCCCCGGCTGGGTCGATATTCCAATTAAACAAATTTTTGAAGATGAATTTCACATTCCGACACGTGTTGATAACGACGTGAGATGTGCCGCACTTGGAGAACTCAATTACGGCGCAGGAAAAGGCTGTGAAAATTTAATATGTATTACAGTCGGTACAGGTATCGGTTCAGGCCTGATTGTTAACGGCAAGTTGGTTAGAGGCGCATCAAATGCTGCAGGCGAAATCGGCCATATTAAACTGCAAATGAAAGACGGTCCTATTTGCGGTTGCGGAGACACAGGCTGCTTAGAAGCATTTGCATCAGGACCGGCAATTGTTGCAATGGCTGAAGAATACATAAAAGGCGGAAAATCAACTAAATACAGAGAAATTGCAAACGGCAATCCTTTAACTCCATATATTGTCTGCGAAGCTGCAAAGGCCGGTGATCCTGTCGCTCAAAGAATTTTCTCTGTTATCGGTGAATATATAGGAATCGGTATGTCAGGAGTTGTAAATCTTTTGAACCCTGAAAAAATAATTATTGGTGGTGGTGTTGCTGATGCAGGAGATTTCCTTTTCAATCCGATAATTAAGGCTATTAAAGAACGTGCTATGAAAATTTCCGGAGAAACGGTTCAGGTTGTACCTGCGCAATTAGGCAATACAGCAGGCGTTATTGGTGCAAGTCTGTTGATTGAGAGTTAGTATGACAAAATTTATGCAGGCAAAATTTTTAATAAGTGCGGAGAAACTTTCACAGTGTCCAAATTATACGCTGCCGGAATTTCCGCTTTTGGGACGATCAAATGTCGGAAAATCCTCATTTATTAACGGGCTTGCAAATAATAAAAAACTTGCCAAAACATCAAATACTCCGGGGAAAACAAGATTAATAAACTTTTTCCAATTTGGAAATGACTTTATGCTTGCGGATTTACCGGGATACGGTTATGCAAAAGTTTCAAAAGAAGCACAAAACCGCTGGCAAAAATACTTGGAAGAATATCTTTTAAAACGGGAGCAAATAAAATCTCTGGTCCAACTCGTTGACGGCAGACATGAAATTCAAAAAAATGATTTTCAAATGCGTGAATGGATTGAAGCCTATAATTTACCGATATTTACCATAGTTACGAAAATGGATTATGTTCCAAAATCCAAAACTTTGAATGTAATTAAATCTGTTGAAAAAGAATTTGGCGGAATTGT
>CAMVQX010000174.1 GCA_947169755.1 uncultured bacterium | reverse complement strand
AAAAATCGGCTGAATTCGCATTTTATCTTCCTTTGTTTTGTTTAAAACAAGGAAATAAAATTTTTTGCTAGTTATTTTTATAATTTTTCATTATTTCTTCAAAACTATCACCGCCATATTTTTCGAGCATTTCATCAACTAAAACAGTGGCAATTCTTGATTCTGCTACTACACAACAAGCTTCCAAGGCACATGTATCTGATCTTTCAAAATGTGCGGTATCTTCTTGCATTGTTGCTAAATCAACAGTATTTAGCTGTTTTCTTAATGTAGGAATAGGTTTCATGACTGCTTTTACAACAATTGGCTCACCGTTTGACATTCCGCCTTCGATACCGCCGGCGTTATTTGTGCGGCGAACAATTTTCCCATCTTGAATATACATTTGATCATGATATTCACTTCCCAAAAACCCTAGTGGATTTTGACCGATTTCTACCGCTTTTACAGCAGGAATACTCATTACACTCTGTGCAATTTTTCCGTCTAACATTCTGTCCCAATGAACAAAAGAACCCAAGCCGACAGGTATATTTTCGAAAACAACTTCAAATTTTCCGCCGATTGTATCACCTAATTCTTTTACCCTGTCTATTTCTTCGTTAAAATTTTCTGTTACATTTCCGATTTGCAAAATTTTTGAAGAACATTTTATTTCAAATGCGGACAATATTTGTTTTGCAACAGAGCCAACAGCCGTTTCTATGGCTGTTTTTCTTGCGCTTGAACGTTCTAAAACGTTTCTCAAATCTTTTTGGTTATATTTTATACTGCCTGCATAATCGGCGTGTCCCGGACGACATTTGGTAAAAGATTTTTCTTCCGTATAATCTTCTGGATAAATACTCATTATCTTTTGCCAATTTTCAAAATCTTTGTTTTGAATAACAAGAGTAATCGGCGAGCCGAGAGTTTTTCCAAATCTGACACCTGATGTTATTTCAACAGTATCTGATTCTATTTGCATTCTTTCACCGCGACCATAACCTGATTGACGACGCTTTAAATCTTGGTTTATTAAATCTGTATTTATTTCAAACCCTGCAGGAATTCCCTCTATAATTGCCGTCAGGCATTTTCCATGGCTCTCTCCTGCTGTTAAAAATCTAAATTTGCTCATTTTTTTATTATTATATATTTTTTTTTATAAAGCAATTTATTAAGATTTTTTCCAATAGACTTTGAATTCTTCTACTTCATATAAAACTTTTTCAAAATCGCCGTTAAAACAAATAGCTCTGTCATCTATGTGTAAAAAAGCAGGAATTTTTACATTTGTAATATCTTTAAAATATTTGTTTATTTTATTTTGTATAAGCCATTGTTTTGCTAATTTGTATTCTCTTGTTGTAAAAAGGTATAATTCTGCATTATTACTTAATTTTTTTAGAAAATCTTCCGTGCCATTTTTTATTTTTGGAATTTTGTTTTTATCAAATTTTTCTGTACCATAATCATTCAAAACCCCATCAAGGTCTACTAATATTCGTTTTTTATACATTATTCTTTCCTTTGTCCGTATGGCGGTTTGTTACTTTGTCATTATAGCGGACAATTATTATATGGACAAGTTGTTATTGGAAAAACTTGCAAAAAGGATTAAAGAACTACGTAAAATTTTTGGTTTTACTCAAGATGACTTATCGTACAAAACTGATATTGCAAGGTCAACATTAGGTAATATTGAAACTGCACAAAATGATATTACATTTACTAAATTAAATAAAATTGCGAAAGCTTTTGATATGACTTTGTCTGAATTTTTGAATTTTTAAATTGTGTTTTTTATAAAAAAACCCTCTTTCGAGGGCTTTTTTATTTTGCATATTTTAAGAAAATCTGCTGTTTTGTTTGCATCATTTCTTCTGTTATTTGCCATCTTCCGTTTATTCTTTTTACAATCATATATGTTTTTAATTTGTATGTTTCACCGGTAGGTTGTCTTAACGAGCTTACTTTATATGCGCCATTACCAAGGTTTTCTACTGTTACGTTTGAATAATAATTTTTGTAACCGCGTAATTTTGCACCGGCTTGACCTATTTTCATTTGTTTTATATATGTTGCAGTATCTGTGTAAGCGTTTGCCGTTGTGCCGTCAGGTTTTACAACTTGACGAATTATTTTTGCACTCGGAGAATACATATTTCCGACTTCATTACTATAAGAATTTGCTGCTTTTACATAATTGTTAAAGAAATTTAGAGCTTCTTGTGAATCATCTGCTAAAACTTGATTTCCTATTAATATTGCAAATATTGCAATTAGTGATAATAACTTTTTCATTTTGTCTCCTTACCATGTATATAACGAATTTTATTATCGTTTTGTTCATGAGTATAGCATATTAAAATACAATTGTCATTATTCATTATATGTAGTATAAATTGTTTATGAATACTCAAATATTATCTGAATATCTTGATTTTTTAGAGGTTGAAAAAGGGCTTGCAGATAATACATTACAAGCCTACAGACGAGATTTAGACAGTTTTTTGGATTTTTGTAATGTTGATTTGGATAAAATAGAAAGATCTCAAATTAATTCTTTTATCAGAACATTACACGAAAAAAACTTTTCTCCGACAAGTATAATGCGAAAAATCGCATCATTACGCGGATTTTTCAAATGGGCAAATGCAAATTGTTATACTAAAACAAATCCTACATTAACTTTAGAACAACCAAAAGTTCCTCAAAGGCTGCCAAAAGTCGTTTCTGTTCAAGAAATAGAAGATATTTTAAACCAAAATCTTTCTCTTTTACAAAGAGTAATTATTGAATTGTTATA
>CAMVQX010000173.1 GCA_947169755.1 uncultured bacterium | reverse complement strand
GCGAGTTGCAACCCGCAATAGTTCCTGCAAGTGTCATAATTGCTGCGTATTTTGTTATGGGTTTCATAAATGCTTTAATATTTCTTTGGTCATAATGAATTTTTCAATCGCAAATATAGAGAATAATTTTTATGCAGCAAATTATTTCTTCAATTCCGCCTCAATCTTCGCCCTGTAATATTTCACGCCCTTGAAAAATAAATGAATTTTCTTGTCTTTTGTAATTACCTTATAATCAGTTCGTTTAAACATATCAAAAAAATTTACTCAGTGCATTGAGTAAAATTACTCAGTGCATTGAGTAAATATTGAAAGTTTTTTCTGCGACAAAATCGTCGGCGATGTAAAGGTCGCTATACAAATACAAACCTGTCGCTTTGTTGTGGAGATTTTCGCAGGTCTTGCTCTCGTAGAATAATTCGAGTGCTTTAATAGGTTCTATATCAAGACGTTTGGCAAGTTCCACCGCAATCGAGCCAATGCGATTTGCCATTATAATCTCCTGAATGACTGGCGATTTCACAGGGTCGTTATCTCCGCCACTCATTGCCTTGCCTCCCAATTTTTAAGACATTCCACCATATCCTCGGCGATATATTCGCGGCTCTGAGTGTGAAGAGTGTCATAATTCTTAAAAATATATTTTTCTATCATTCCAACCTTTTTCATACGGTCGTAGATTTCCCTGTACGAAACATTCAGGAATCTCGCCGTCGTCTCGATGCAAGTCGCCACAAACGCCATAACAATCTGCGTCTTAGGTATTTTGATAACGTGGTCTTTGGTCATAATGAGCAATTTAGGAAAAAATTTATGAACAAAATCAAAATTTACTACAAATAACTATTGATTTTTGACAAAATTAATTGTCCTCGTTCCGCAGCAAACTCCTCAAATCTGTTTTCTGTCCACAAAGTTTCATCGGCAGGTATCAAATGAGTTTCAATGTAAATTTTTTTGTCTTTTACATAGTTAGGATTATTAACCCACTCCTTGAATGCCTTTCCATTTTTTGCACCACGGTTTGTTCCGTAGTCTAAAAGTTGAAAATTCTTAACACTGTTGATATAAGCATCTTCTATGTGCTTTTCTTTTAAAATATTGTAAGGCATAATATGGTCTCTATCATTTGCTCTTATCTGACGTTTACAGTCGTACATCAAATAAAACAAAAAATCACGATCCAACTTATCAAGATTGTCTACGGTATAAGATGTAGTGAATACAAGAGGATGTTTTCTATAAACGTCCATCAATTCATTGGCAGGGAAAAGGTGATTTTTATAATTTTTGATGCACGCCAACAATTTGCTTATGCCGGTTCTATACGGTATCCATCCAGCACCTCTACTTTTGAATACACCATTTATCAAAGAATGGAACAACCACGACTTCATAGGTTTAAAATCAGCGTTTTTTGTTTCCCATTTATCCCAAATGTTATTTATTTCAGCATCTGACATATTTTTGTGATAAATAAAATATGCAATGAAAAACAATGGTATAAATGATCTATTACTATCACTATTATAATAGTCATATAATTTCGCATTTTTAAGGAAAATACGAAGAACATTAATTGTATTGAAAATACGTTGCTGATTATTAATCGCAAATTCAGCATCCTTAGCATCTACTGATGCCATCTCTTTTGCGTTATTATCTTGAAGAAGGAAAATAAGTTTCATCAGATTTTCGGGGCTTAATCCTATATCTTTAAACAAGTCTTCCATCTTCCTAAGAAATTCTTCCATCCTATAATCGAATCCCTTCAAAGTAGAAGCGACCAAATCAAGGGCAGAAAGTTTTGTCCCTCCATCATTTAGTCGTCTAAATAATTCAACTATTTTTTGACGGTTTTCAAGTTCAGAAATCTTTTTGTTAACAGTAACCTTTGCTATGCCAATACTTTTTTGATTTATGATATTGTTAAAAAAAGCCTTGATATTATTTTTTATACACCTTGTTTTCTCATTGGAATCGACACCAAAAAAGTCAGACAAGTCTTCTGCAACAATTTCATAGTCACTTGTATCTTTAAGTTTCCTCAACAAATCTTTTGCAGAATACCACAGACAATCCTTTATAGGACGCTCTTCTTTTGTTGATTTTGGCAATTTGTCGACGTCAACAGCGAATACGAAATCAAAGTCATTTTGATAGTCAGAATAAAGGTCAAAATAAAGTTGTTTTTGGAAGTAAGATCCCTTTAATCCAATATAAAAAGTTTGAAGACGCTGTTGACCATCTATTACAAAATTTTGCCTTTGACTCAAAATCTCTTTATTAACAGATGCCTGTTTGTTTCCATCCTTCGAAAAAGCACGAAAAGCAAACAACGGTTTTGTATCTTTTTCCTCTTCAATCACAATGACACCACCGAAACTATTCCCTTTAAGCAACGAGTCAAACAGAAGAACCATTTTGTCCTCCGACCATACCAATTCACGCTGAATCACCGGAAGAACAAACTTTCCTTCATCAATTTCTGATACAATATCAGACACCCTATATGATTCCCAACTTGCCAATTCCTAATAGAGTATTTATGTTAAGTAATGACATTGCAAATGTAAATATTTTTATGTTTGAATCAAAAAATAATCATTTGGATTAACATTATTTAATCTTGTTTGTATCACAATCTTTAATCGTGCTTGCAATAAAAAATCACCTCAGCAATTCCACCGGATTCATCTTGAAAAAATCCTCGGCGGGCAATCCGCCGCTGCCGACCACAAGCGAGGTTTTAGGGTTGAATTTTTTTGCGAACTCCTGCAAACCGGTGTTGATGGTGCGGCTGTTGC
>CAMVQX010000172.1 GCA_947169755.1 uncultured bacterium | reverse complement strand
ATTTACTTTTTGTGGGAAAAGCTTCGGCTGAAAAACTAAATTCCTTAGGAATATACAAAATAGGACAGCTTGCAAATGCAAAGATAGAGTTTTTGGCAAAGCATTTTGGAAATAAAAGAAGCCTATACATGCATAACTTTGCCAATGCCATAGATGATTCGCCTGTGGTTTCCGAAAGACCGGAGCCAAAGGGATATAGCAACTCTATAACACTCGAAGAAAACTTATCTTCAATAACCGAAGCAAATACCGTACTTCTTGCGCTTGCCGATGCAGTAACCGGACATATGAGAAAAGACGGAAATAAAGCGCATAGTATCTCGGTTGGCATAAGATTTTTAAATTTCCAAAACCAATCGCATCAAATGAGTTTTTCCGAACCGCTAAGCACAACAAATGAAGTATATGAAGCAGCAAAAAAATTACTCCGAGAACTTTGGAAAGGTAGACGCCCAATAAGGCTTATAAGTATATCTCTTGCGAATTTAACGAGGCTTAGCGGCTGCAAACAACTATCTTTCTTTGATAAACCAAACAAACAAGTAGAAACTATTAAGAAATCTGATGAGAAAGTGAATATGGTAATTGATAATCTGCGCAAAAAATACGGCTTCAATGTAATAAAACGCTGCGGGGTTATGAAACTTGATGTGGAAGTTGGAAAGAAATTCAAAAAAATTGATTTAGAAAAATAAATAATATCAAGTTTCATTTTCACACTTAATTCAAACCGCAAAGCATTTTAACATTTTTCTTTTTTCTTTTCGCATATTCTAAAGTTCGGTAAGCTCCGCCCCAACTATGCCCCACATAAGCAATTAAAAAATCAGATCTATCAATCATCCACTCATTTCGTTTTATAATTGCGAATTTGGGTGGAGTTTTTTCTATTTCGGGATATAAAGTATCGTCAAACTTCTCATAAAATTCCGCATCAAATTGATTTTTCTTTCCGGGCATATAAGCCAAAATCAAATATGACTTTATAAACGGATAGTCCCTTTTAAGTTCTTTAACACATTCGGCACAAAGCCAATCAAATTGCCCCTTGCCGCCATTATAAAAGACTGTAACGCCGTAATTCTCTATTAAATTTCTAATTTCTTTTTTAAGTCTTTCTTTTACAGTGTCATCGCCATAAATTTTTGAATGTCCTGCAAATGTACATATTTTTTGAGTCATAACCATCACTCCTTTTTAAAAAATTAACGTTGTACCGTTATGTTATAAATTTTCTCTGCATTTGTCAACGGTACACCGTTAATACTTCTCTATATGCGTGTTAGTGTTGATTTAACGACACACAGTTAAAAGAGGAGAGTTGATAGCTATGGAATATTCTGAAATTATTAGCAAAAGGATTTTAGACCTTTGCCAAAAACGAAAAATAACAGTTAATAAATTATCTACTATGGCAGGAGTTACTCAATCGACAGTTGACGGCATAGTAAGAGGGACTACTAAAAATCCAAAACTTAAAACCTTGCACAAATTAGCGATAGGGTTAAGCATGACATTGGCTGAGCTCTTAGACTTCAAAGAATTAAATGATTTTACTTTTGAATAATAAAAAAGGCGGGTAAATACCCGCCACTTAGTTTTTTATATCAATTTAGTTGTATTATTTTAGTCATTAAATCGTAAATGTAATTCGAACCCCTCGAAATAAGTATTCCGGTCAAGATATTGCTTAAATAAGGGATCCGAGAATGTAAATTGAGATATTTCGGTATATCAATTTCATAAGCAATAGAAATAAGAATGCCTAAAACTATACTTAAAAGCATTTCCCAGCAAAACTCTCCACTTACGAAAAATTGGTTAATATATGTTATTGTGGCTTCGATAATAATTGCCAAAGGCATTATTGAAGCTATTTTGTTTTCCAATCCAATCACCTCTTATTTGGGTATTTTCAAAATTTGGTTTGGGTAGATTGTATCTGAATTTAAAGCGTTTAAAGCTTTTATTTCTTTGTGTTTCGTACCGCTCCCAAGATAACGCTGAGCAATCGCCCAAAGGGTATCACCTTTCTTAACCGTATATGTGAAATAGTTTGTACTTGCTGAATTGTTTGCTTTACTAAACCCATTTAAGCCTTTGAATTTCATGGTTTCGGGGTAATTTTTGTAAGAAACATCAAGATCAACATTTCCGCTTATACCGTTTATAAAGCCTTTATCGGATTTTTGCCATATACCGCATGGAACACTTGGTTTCCCAACGCACCACTGTGCGAGCCAAAGGTCATATTTTGGTAGCAATTCTTCTTTGATAAGATAGTTGTGTAACCAATTAGAATTACAGTAAAACATAGCATAAAATCCTGCTTTTTCGATTTCCGAGCAAAATGCTTTTACGATGTCTGTTCTTTGCCTATTTGAAAGTTTGAGCATTTCTCGGTCTTCAATATCAAAACAAACAGGATATTCAAGTTTCATATTCCTAATATTTTCAAGACAAAATTCGGCTTCACGCTTAGCATCGTCAACCGAATCCGCGTAGGAATAATGATAACATCCTATGGGGATTCCCGCAGCTTTCGCACCTTCGTAATTTTCCTTAAATCTTTTGTCAATTTGAGTGAGAGATTTCTTTCCCCAGCCTTCACGAATTATCGCAAATTCCGTGCCATCTTTTTTAACCTCATTCCAATTAACCCCACCTTGCCATTTTGAAACATCTATTCCTTTAAATTCCATGATTTTTTCCTCCTTATTAATTCACTTCAAAAATTTGATTTTTTGCCGTTTTTTATGCAAATATCAAGCTGTACGCTTCCACATATAACAAGTGATATACGCTTGAAGTGTGCTTGTTAGTGATGTATCACCTTG
>CAMVQX010000171.1 GCA_947169755.1 uncultured bacterium | reverse complement strand
AACATGACCTGAAAGTAAAAGCGGGGGTTATTGCAACCACTGCGATAGGGGTTGGAGGAGCATTTGCTCATATAGCAAAACGTCAGGGATTTTCACTTAGTCCTTCAGCTATAAAAAATACACCTGTCAAAGATTGGGCAATATTCAGATTATATGATAAGAAAAATCCCCTAAAGAAAGATATTGTTCTTGAAGGTAAAGAAATTATTGAAATGGCTGCAGCTTCCGTTTTAGGCGGTTTGGTAGGCGGTTTGATTTTTGATGATAAAAGATATATCAAATCAAAATTCAGAGAATCTGTAAATCAGTTACTTGGTAATGTTTTAGTTCCGGTTGGTTTTGTTTGGGGTGTTTCTAAGATTTACAAAAACAACAAAGCAAAAATAATGGATATAATCCCGCAGATTAAAGAAACAGGCAAGGCTTCCGGATATTTTAATAAGGCTTTGAAGGGTATTCCTTTCTATGCTGCAACCCTTTTGGCTTTGACAGGCGGAATTTTTGCCGGTAATAAGGTTTCAAATTTGTTAAATGAAAAAGTTTTCCATAAAAAAGTAGACAGAAATGTTAAGGCATCTGACTTTGCTCCTCACGTTGATGATATCGGAATGGCAGTATCGTTAATGGCAGACAAATCAACAACGGCATCTGTTATACAAAGAACAATACCTGCGTTTTTATGTGTACCGGGCTATCAAGTAGGAGTTCACAGAGATTAGTTTTCGGGCTCTTTTAGGATGTCTGCATATTTTTGAAGTTCATCAAGGAGAGGTTTATATTCTCTGTATAGTTCAGTTCTGGTTTGGTCGGGATTTGAACTTTCAACTACTTTCATATCAATTTTAGCTTGGAGCGCCATTTTTAAAACTTCAGGAATATTTATTGCGGTTGGATTTTCACCGGAAAGGTTTTCATAATATTTATCCAAGAAATCAGGTGTAATTCTTTCTTTCCAATTTGTATCATTTACAGTTCCGGCTCGATTGTAGACGGTATCTTTTATACCAAGCAAATCGGCAAACGAAATTTGGAATTTCTGTGTGGTTAGAAGCTCTGCAAATTTAGCTTTTACTAATTCTCGGTCGTTATTGCCGATTTTTCGGCACATTCCATCTCTGTTTTGCCATCTTGTTTCATCTTGATTAAGGTAACCTGCAAGATATAACGGGTCCCATGCGCCACTTGATTTTATTGAATCATATTCTACCATTTTTTGTGCAGGCATAGAATCGTGTGAGCCAAGCAAGTACCAATTTTGAGAAGGTGAATTCTCGACTTTGTCCCAATCTGTTTGGGTTAATCCCGGTAAATTTAAATCGTCATAAAACACTTTTGAAAATGCTTCGGGTTGGCTGCAAAGATCTTCCCAAACAACATCTTCAGGATTAATGCCATGTTCTTTTAAAGTCGGTATTACAATTTTATCCATTACATTAGAAGTAAATGTTTTCTTTCCGTCAGAATGGACATAATCGCAAGAATAATTTTTATAATCGTCAAGTTTTGTTCCGTCAGATAGGTATATCTCAGACATATATTGTCCTTTTATATCACGATTAGGGAAAGATATATCTATCAAATACGGTTCAATAAGCCCCATCACATGGTCTATTCTAATGTTTTCACAAAATTCAAGTGAATAATCTATCTTATCTTTTATAAATTGTCCTGAAGGTCCAAGACCGTCCGAAGAGAATAATTTTCTTGGATTTAGTGCCGGAAGATACCAAACTTGGGGTTTGTTGTCTTCGCCACCGTGCGGTGCTCCAAGAACATAATCATCAAGGAATGCATCTCGATATCTCCAATAATCCATTTTAGAACAGCCGACAAGCAAGTCATTAAAGTATTTAAAACCTTGCTCATCACGCCATTGTTTGTTTTCTTTTATTTGTTTGTTAATTAAAAATTGTTCAAATTTGTATAATTTTATATCAAATTGGTTATCTCTGATTAAAGTGTAGTATCTGTTCAGTGCTTCTGGGTTTGAATTATTTATCCGGCGAATTAAGTCTGCATCAATTTCGTTGTCCCATTCTGTAAAGTTATCAGTTCCGTACTGTCTTGAAAGAACTTTAAATATGCCTTCTTGCGTTAATTTTTCATCATATTTGTAATTAAATTTTTCAAATTCGCGATTGAGTTTCAAAGCCTCCGGCTGACCGTTACGGACTTTTATTTTAAAATTATTAAATGCCTCTTTCAGGGCAATATTGTAGGTATGTAAGGCTTCTTCAAAATTTGTTTGAGTGTAATTTTTGTCTGTTGTTTCAATAGGATTGGTTACTTTATTGAACGTCTTCTTAGATAATATATTTCCGTATTCTTCGGTAGTTAGAGTTTCCAAATCAATAAATAATCGGTTTTGTGCAAAAGCAGAGCTGCTATACGGAGATTTTATAACTCCTTTGTGTGTAAATCCCAGTTCTCCTCCGGGGCCGAGTTGATTTGCATTAAAACCGTAAAGCTCCAAAAATTTTATGTATTCTTGAGATGCTCTGCCGTATGGTGAGCCAATATGCGTATCACGTCCCATTGCAGGGAAACAAGAACCATGAGTTATTACAACTCTGTCGGTTGTGCCCATAGCGTCATAAGCCTCATTGATTGCGGTTTTTAATCTTTCTTCTTCTTCCGGTCTCGGGCGTCGTGAAAATGATATTGCATTATTTATGTTTAATATGCGCATATTGTTTTAACAAGTGAAAAGAAAATTTTTTGCTATATTTTATTATAGTAATTAATAAATATTATTTTGTAAAATTTATGTAACAATTTAAATTTTTTATTAAAGTTTTTGCTCTAAATTGCCGAGATAGAATTTACGAACAATAAAAATTTATTGGAGGTAAGCTTTTAGTATGAATTCAAAGAT
>CAMVQX010000170.1 GCA_947169755.1 uncultured bacterium | reverse complement strand
CAGCCCAAGCTATTGCAACTCCGTCATATGTACTCGTTCCTCTGCCAATTTCATCTAACAATATAAAACTTTTTTCAGTAGCAGAATTCAATATACAAGCCGTTTCAATCATCTCAACCATAAATGTAGATTGACCTAGAGTCAAATCATCTGACGCCCCTACACGCGTGAACACTTTATCTACAACTCCTATCTGAGCAAAATCAGCAGGCACCCAAGAACCGATTTGTGCTAATATTGCAATTAAGGCATTCTGACGCATATATGTTGATTTACCTGCCATATTCGGACCTGTCAAAATCATAAACTGAGTTTTATCAACAGAATTTGCTTGCAATTCCAAATCATTTGAAACATATTCACCTAAAGGCAATATCTTTTCAAGAACTGCATGTCGACCGTTTTTAACAATAAAGTCGCCTGAATCGTTAATTTCCGGACAGCAATAATTGTTTTCTGCCGCAATAGTAGCTAACGATGTATAAACATCCAATTTTGCAACACAATCAGCAATTTCTCTGATTTTTGACACAAATTCTTTTGAATATTCTCTAAAATCGCAAAACAATTTATACTCTAGTTCCGTAGATTTAAACTTTGCAGACAAAACATCATCCTCATGATGTTTTAATTCTTCAGTTATAAATCTTTCACCGTTTGTAAGTGTCTGTTTTCTTATATAACCCTCAGGGACTTGGTTTAAATTAGAATTTGCTATTTCTATATAATAGCCAAAGACTCTGTTATAACCAACTTTTAAAAATTTTATTCCGGTGCGTTCTTTTTCTCTTTCAGCAAATCCTTCAAGCCATTTTTCACCACCGGTAAGTAAATCTCTCAAGTAATCAAGTTCCCCGGAAACACCCTCTTTTAATATTCCGCCTTCCTTCAGCAATACCGGCGGATCATCGTTTATAGTTCTGTCTATAAGATTTGCAAAATCAACGATACCATCTCTGTAGTTTTCTATAGGCAATAAAGGATTATGTTCCAAATCCATTGCAACATCTAAGAGATCCGGTAAAGCAAATAGAGAATTCTTCAAGCTTACAAACTCTCTCGGATTTAAAGAACCGTTAGACATTCTTGTTGCAATACGCTGTATATCATAAATTTTTGCCAAAACATCGGCAACTTCAAGCCTTATGGAAGATTTTTCCACAAGTTCCGAAACAATATTTTGACGATTTAATATGTCATCAACCTTTTTGAGAGGCTGACACAACCAACTTTTTAAAAGTCTGGCACCCATAGAAGTTTTTGTTCTGTCAATAGCCCATAAAAGAGAGCCGTATTTATCTTTACTTCTCAAAGTTTCTGTTAACTCAAGGTTTCTTCTGGTTCCGCCATCTAAAATCATATATTCAGAAAGTTCATACGGTTCAATACGATCAAATTTCGGAATATTTTCCTTTAGCATTTCCCACACATAAGCAACTAAAGCACCTGCGGCACGGAATCCGATTTTATATCTTTCATAACCAAATCCTTCCAAATTTGCACTAAATACAGCCTGCAAATTACTCAAAGCCATTTGTTCAGAAAAGACATTTTCAGGCACTTTAGAACAGTTGTAATTTTGAATAATTTCATCAGGTAACTTTAATTTTTCATCAGGAACAATCTGAAAGGGTTTAATTTCGCCTCTAACAGAAGGACCTATAACCTCTGCAGGACTAATTCTTACAAGTTCCGCCAAAATTAAATCATAAGACGCCTCAGTAACTTTAAATTCACCCGTTGAAATGTCTGTATATGCAAAACCGTAAATATCCGATTTATCTTGTTTGAATACTGAACAAATATAATTATTTGAATTTTGTTTTAATAGATCGCTTTCTGTTAACGTTCCTGATGTAATAACACGAGTAACTCCCCGTTTAACAAGGCCTTTAGCGAATTTTGGATCTTCAAGTTGATCGCAAATTACAACTTTATAATTTTTTTGAACAAGCTTTTCAATATAAGTATTAACAGCTTTTGCAGGAACACCGGCGAGTGGGATACGTCCAAATTCACCCTGTTCCCTGCCTGTCAAAGTCAATTCTAATTCTTTTGACATAGTAACAGCATCTTCAAAAAAAGTTTCATAGAAATCTCCCATCCTATACAAAAGAATTTTATCAGGATTTTGGTGTTTAATTTTCATATACTCCTGCATTGCAGGAGTTAAATCCTCAATTTTTACATCCTTAGAATTAATAAGATTGATTTCTGCCTTTGTCATAGCTATAATGATATTATAACATAAGAAGGAATTCAATATGGGATGTTTAAAAAACGTAATAAGAGCGATATTTATAACGCTTGCAATAGTTGGATTTTTAGCACTCGGAGGAAAAGATTTAATTGCTGGATTAATTAACAATTTCTTTAACCCGTCGCAAGAAGTCATGCTTGAACGTGCTAAAAAAGTTGGTGATTTTTCAAGAATTGACGAAGAATTTGAAATCGAAAAAGCTGCCGGCATAATGGGTTATAATGCAGTCATAGCAGAACATAAAGCATCAGGGCAAAAGATGTTTGTTGTTGATTCAAAAGACAAAACAATTTTAACCAAAGAAGATATAAAATCTGATAACGTGGAAGAAAAATTACAAGAAGCTTTGAAAAAAGTTAAATATCAAGCTTTATCGGTTGAAGATTTAAAAGTAACAAAACACGGCTATATGTCATCATACGGGCAAGAAGTTCCTTACGTCAGATTTGAAGCAAGAGTTAAAAAATTGCCTGTTGGGGACATCGGTGGTATCGTATCAGTTGCAGAAACAAGTGATGGAGATTTGAGACTTTTAGTCTCTGCAAGTGAAAAAAGTAAATATTCTCAGTTAATTTCTGACGAATTTTTCAGAAAAATTAAATAAGAATTAATTTGCCGAAGTGGTACTCTGCCGAACAAAATGATTAAGTATCATTTTGTG
>CAMVQX010000169.1 GCA_947169755.1 uncultured bacterium | reverse complement strand
TGATTTAATAGAGACTACGCCTAAGAATGATGTTAAGCGATTGTTTGATTATATGAATCAGAATGATATGTTCAGGAATTTGGGTTCTAATATGGACAATTTCTGGGGTGCTGATAACTTGGACAAATTTGCAGAAGTACTTCATAATAAATGGATAGAGGCTGGTGGTTCTGAAAAAGAATACCTTAGAATGACCAAGCAATATTTCATCAATCCACTTTGGCGAAATAGAGCAATGTTTCATTACACTTTTTCTGGAGGTGGGCAATTAGGGCTTATATTAACGGGTGTTAATGTATCTGTTTCATTTGGTTTGGGTTTTGATACATACGGCAATATTGCATTTTTTGGAAATGCCAACATATTTGCATATTTGTTAAATAACGGTTTTCAATTCAATAAGCTATCAGATTTATTTTACAAATCTTTTGATGAAGCGATAAATGATTATAAGAACTTTAATATACTATCAGGCATCGGTATCAGCATCGGTTCGTCTTATAATTTTGATTTTTGGGCGGATGATGTACGAGCATTGTTTGGGTTAGGAACTACTGAAAGTATTGAAGTCTCTCGCAAAGATATTACTTTAAAAATGTTGTTCAATTATGACGGAGAAGGTAAATTCATTGGATTTGGTTTTGGTGTTGACATAGGGGATGGAAAAAGTTTGCCAATATCTTATCAAAAAATATCCGAAACAAACCGAGGTTTAGTTTTTAATCTAAGTGATATACCTCTTTTAACAAATTGTAAATTTGATTCTTCTCAAAAATCCAAACCATCTTATGAAATAGAGAATGGTAAACTTGTAATTAGGTCTTGGTTGGGAACTATTAAGACTGATTTGGAAGCTTACTGGGGGGATGATGATCATAATTTCATTATTACAGATGGTTGTAATTTTTTAATTGATAAATAATATTATGAAACTATTTAGATTATTTTTTATAATTTCATTTGTCATATCTTCATTAATTATTCTATTTATTTTGTTTTTTTTCCCTAAATATGAGAAAAAAACGAGTAGCAATAAAGAGATAATAAGAGAATACTCTAATTTTGGGGGAGATTCTTTGTTTTTGAATCAAATAGCAGAGGCATTTATTGAAACAAACTATGATGGTGTAATAACCTATAATTGTCATTCCCCTGGTAGTGGATTACATACACTGGGAGATTATAATTCAAGTGTTGATTTGACAAATAGATTTCCAAAAATACGAGAAATTATAAGGGAAAAATTCCAAAATGCAAAGGATAGTTGGTATGATTATGAATATAATAATGGAATTGTTTTCATTGATGTAGCATATTCTTTATATAATCATAAAATGAAGTCAGTTTTATTATTATATACTAATAATTTTAAAGAATTAAAACTTCGATTTTCTAACTATAAATTTTATGATACTAATACTATGCCTGTAGAAACATACGGTTGGTTATATAGTATCGGAAATAATTGGTATATATGTTCTCCTGATGATGATATATTGTTTCAGAGGTATAATGATTTTAGTAAAACAAAAAATAATTACATAAATGAAAACTAACTTATTAATATTAACCATGTTGTTGCTTGCAGCCTCGTCTTCGCTGCAAGCTCAGCCGCATCTTGTTGCGCTTTCCAAGCCCGGCAAAACGTGCATTGAGTTGCCCAAGTAATTTAATTTTCCAAATCTCAAAAATATTTGCTACTTTTGCGAATGAAACAAAATTTAGAATAAAATTATGTCAAAATATCTCAATCCATATACCGACTTCGGATTCAAAAAACTTTTTGGAACAGAGCTTAACAAAGATTTGTTAATCAGCTTTTTAAATGCTTTGTTTGAAAAGTGTAATGAACTTCCGAAAGATAGAATCGAAGACGTAACCTATCTCAACGCCGAAAAACTTGGTCGTGCATCATCGGAGCGTCGCGCCATTTTTGACGTTTATTGTACAACAAAAAGCGGAGCAAAATTTATTGTTGAAATGCAAAATGTGTTTCAACAGTTTTTCAAAGACCGAAGCGTATACTATTCGTCGTTTCCAATTCGCGAAATGGCAAGAAAAGATTCCAAAGAAGAACCGTGGAGTTACGAACTTAATAAAGTCTATACTGTTGGTATCCTGAACTTTGTGTTCAAAGATACTGAGGACGAAGGCAACGGAAATTTTAAAACAGTTAATGAATTTTCAGACGAAGATTTATTTCATGTTGTGATGTTGACTGACCTTACGACAAAAAAAGTGTTCTACAAAAAGTTAGCGTACCTTTATCTTGAAATGCCAAAATTCAACAAAACTGAATTCGAATTAGAATCGATGTACGACAAATGGCTCTTTGTCCTAAAAAATCTTGCTCGATTGTTGGAACGTCCAAAAGAATTACAAGAACGAGTTTTTGAAAAATTGTTCCGCCAAGCCGAAATTGCGATGTTCACGCCCAAAGAGTATTCTGATTATGAAGAGAGTCTTCATAACTTGTGGGATATAACCAACGCGATGAACGATGCCGAGACTAAGGGTTTTGGCAAAGGAAAAGAGGAAGGTTTACAGCAAGGATTACAACAGGGACGCGCAGAAGGTGAAAAAATTGGAATAGAAAAAGGCGCTCAATCCGAAAAGCTCGAAACCGCAAAACGTATGAAAGCTGAGGGATTGGATATTTCTTTGATTTCCAAAATAACTCAGTTATCCGTTGACGAGATCGAAAAGCTATAAATGGGCGTAAAAGAATACAAATTTGCAGGCGACAACCGCCACTTACTCAACGAATACCACCGACAGTTGGATTCGTTAGGGGAGTGGCAAGTCAACTTTTTGCCCTACAAAAAACAAGAATACGGTTTTGACTATCTTGCGAGCGGTAGCCGCGGAATTTACTCAGGCGCAGAATATTACCCCTATTTGTCAGCTAATTATGACTTGCGTTACAAA
>CAMVQX010000168.1 GCA_947169755.1 uncultured bacterium | reverse complement strand
CATTGCTTTCGTATTGGCACACCTACACGGGCTACGAAGTTGATGCCGTGATTGGCGATGCGGAGATTGCGATAGAATTTAAGTCGTCGCAAGAAGTACAATCCAAACATATCAAAGGCCTCAAAGCGTTTGCCGAGGAACATCCACAGGCGCGGCTGATAATAGTTTCGCTCGATGTCAACCCACGGATTTTCAATGGTGTGGAAGTGATGCCCGCCGAATATTTTTTGCGGAATTTGTGGGACGGGAAAATAATCCCAAATGATTATTTTGCAATGTAATCAAAAATGATTATCTTTGCGCAAATTGAAAGTTATGAGCCATACATCAGCCATATTATCAGACAATCAGCATTATGCCGCTGAACCTGCCTGCCCATTTGCAACGGCAGAGTATGAAACGTCATGCGAATTTACTATGCCTTCAAGTTCCGAAAAGTCGCGCATAATAATCGCCGTTGACAAAATATCATACTTGCGCGACGGATGGGACGGTGCGGACGCACCGTCAATAAGTGCTAAGGTAATAGAAAATATCAAACGCATTGTTGACCTTTGCAAAAACAATGATTTGATAGGTTGGAGCATTGAGCCAAACATCAATGGAACAATCTTTTTGCGTTTCAATGATGCCGCCATCAGCCTCGGCGCAGACAAATTTTCTTACTATTATAAAGAGGGGAACAAAGTGTTTGGCAAAAACAAATTGTCGTTTTCACCCAACACGGTAATTGATACAATACGAATGATTAATTATAAATAAAAATGTCTGAGATTTTGCCTGATAACGAAAACGTTGCAAGGGCGGTATTCTCGCCTCAAATGATTGGCGTGGACGGGATTTTGCTATTGTCGGCGTTTGCGCTGAGAATTTTTAAAGATGGCACAAAAGAGAGTTACCTATCAGTAAGCCGGATGTCCGTAAATACTTGGATGACCGATATTAAAGGAATCCCACAATATAAAAATAGACGTTTGTACGGTTATGCCACACTTAATATTGGACAAATACGGAGCATAACACTCTATGCCGGCAATCATCCAATTATATATGATGTAATAGATTGCAGCAACACCAACTGCAAATCACACGCAGGAATAATTGTACAAATTAACGATACAATTCTCACCGGCGGACACAATTCTATTATTGACAAACTCGAAATTGACGAACCTGAGGATTTTGTAATGGTGGCTATTCAGGCGGAATTGCTTAAAATTGCAAAAACGAATTTGGTGAGATTATGATGAAAATTTTTTCACAAAATTTAACTTAGGCTGAGTTCGCCGTGCATGAACTGATAACGGAAAAACTGGGGTTTGAATGTCCAAGGGATGTATTTTACGTACACATAAAAAAATTGCAGTTGCGACTTTAATCTGCAAAAATGAATTTATTGAAAAAAAATTGGATAATCACAAAAAGTATTGTTATCTTTGTGCAGCAATTGGCAAATGTTAATATATAACCAAAAAGTCTGAAATCGAGTAAAATGGAAAAAATTATTTTTAAAATAGGAATATCAGATTGGGAACTTTTATCTCTTGAACCACAAAGAGATGGAAAAACATGTTGGTTCGTTTATAAGGGAAATTTTTGTTATATTATTTTTCAATTAACTAATAACACTTATTGTGAATGGACTTTTTTTAAGAGTAGTGAAACTAACAAGTATATACCACGTCCCAAATTTTACAAGCAAGATAAAGGAGAAGTAGAAATTAGTGCAGATAATGCAAAAGATACGGCCAAAAAGAAAGTAATAATCGATTTAAAAGAAGGAGATGTTACAAAAAAATTTTGGGAAATGATAAACTTCTTTCAAAAATTTAAAGAATTTGTTGATTTTGGGAAATTTAGCCAAACATTTTCTATCGCAGATATAAAACAATCTATTGATGATATAAAAGATGATAATAAAAAAATCGAACTAATAGACCAAATAATAGGGAACTACACGATTGCTCAATTAGAAAGAATTTTAATCAAATCGAAAAAGAAATGTTTGGAGCAATTTCAGATAATGTTAAATGATGAGAACGTAAACGAAAAGATATGGCAAAAGTTTTTCGATGACAACAAGTGGATATTGTCCACTTTGTCAACAAAGTTAATCTTTGAGAATGAAGATTCCCTAATCAGGGAAGGTAGTGCTGGTCAAAGCGACAACAGAGGTATTGGCGAATCATATACAGATTTTATAGCCTACAACAAAGTAATGACTTTTGTAGAAATAAAGAAGCCTACTACTCCTATTTTCAGGAAAGGTCAAAAGGATGGGGCTGCAAGAACAAATACATGGTCGTTTTCTTCTGAATTTATAGATGGAGTTAGCCAATGTTTGGGACAAATCGGCAATATAACCGAGAAAGACAATTATGGTAGAAATTATCAAGAAATTCAATGCGACAGTAAATGTCCCAAATCTATATTTATAATTGGTAACCTGAGAACCGAATTTGCTGGAAAAAATGATAAGGAAATAAAAATTATGAGGAGTACTTTCGAAACCTTTCGCTACAATAGTAAAAATGTAGAGATAATTACGTATGATGAACTTTATGAAAGAGTTAAATACATTGTTGAAGAACTCCAATAAGACACAAATTATGCGGTAGCATAATAATCTTTTTTTCTGACAATCCAAAAATGTAAATTGACCATCAGTGGATTACGGGTAAAGGAGTTGCCAAGTTTCACCTCCGTGAGATTGTCAATCACCATGTAATAATTGAAACAATCGCATGCTGAATTGCTGTGGTTCAAGAAGAACAGTCTCTTTTAACATGAATACCCTATAAAAACAATCCCCGCGCCGAGAAAAACTTCCTTCTCGCCACGGGGAGTAATTATGAATTATGCATTATGAATTATGCATTGCCTTACGCCAAAATTGTGCAGCCGGCGCAGGGTTTCAACTGTTTGAAGAAGTCGTT
>CAMVQX010000167.1 GCA_947169755.1 uncultured bacterium | reverse complement strand
ATGCTATACTAACCTCTAAAATCAATGGTACATTGAACAATATAGTGTCGAAATCAACTCTTGATATAAAAGAAAATTCAAGCCTTTATTATATGGGTGCTACAATCGGCGATGTCGAAAATCCGGTAAAAATAATATTGGACAGCATATATTCTCCAAACAAAATCAAAATAAATAACCTTCAATATGATAAAATTATATTGTCCCAGAATAATAAACCCTTTGTAAATACTCAACTTAATGCATCGGGTACTATGACGATGCTCAAAGATAACAACGTCGCTTTTAACAATTTCAAGATAAAAACACAAAACCCTACAGATGCAAAAATATTTAATATAATATTCAGAAAACCTTTAATGAAACAGGGGATATTTACATCGGATATTATCATAAACGGAACTACCCTAAACCCCAAAATACTCGGAAAACTTGATATAACAAGTATTGATATACCGTTTATGGATTCAACAGTCAGAGATATAAACATTGATTTTAAAAACGACAAAATTAATATCTTAAGCAAAGGAAAGGTTTTGACAAACGAGGTAGGACTTGAGGCTGTAATGCGCAATAAACTTACTCCGCCTTATGTTGTGGAAGATGTTAAACTAAAACTGGCAGATTTAAATATCAACAAAATAACTGACGCTATAAGAGATATGGAAGCTGAAGCTGCAAGGACACTTTCAGTTCAGCAGCAAACCCCGACTGAACTTGATATCGCGCAGTTAATCGTTCATAACGCAGACATTGAAGCTGACAAAATCAAAGTCAGAAATATTAATGCTGATAATTTCAAAGCAAAATTAAAAATAACCGACAAACAGCTTATCGACATAAACGATTTTAAATTTGACATTGCGGAAGGCAAAGTTACCGGCAATTTTAAATATGATATCCCGAAAAATTCAACGAATTTGATTGTACATCTTGATAGAGCAAATGCTGCAATTATGTCCGAGGCGTTGTTTGATTTGAAAGGTCAGGTTTACGGTTCAATAAACGGTGATTTTGATTTGGCATGCAAAGGCAACTCAAATGACGACTGTTTTAAAACTCTCACAGGCAACGGCTCATTCAAAGTCTCAGACGGCAGAATGCCAAAACTCGGTTCTTTGGAATATCTTTTGAAAGCGGGGAATTTGTTTAAAGGCGGCTTAACCGGCCTTTCGGTAAACGGCATTATCGATCTTGTAACTCCGTTAAAAACAGGTAACTTTGAAAGTATTTCAGGCGATATGGAAATTAAAGAAGGTATTGCAAACGAAATAAATATTTATTCGAGCGGAAGCGACTTAAATATGTATATGACAGGCTCTTACAATATTGCAACTTCAATTGCGGATATGAAACTTGTCGGAAGTCTTTCCAAAAATATAACAACCGTTTTCGGCAAACTTAAGAACGTATCATTGAACACATTGTTTAACACAATACCGGGTGTCAATGACAATACCGAAAAACTGCTTTTGCAAAGCGATATAAGCAAAATCCCGAATATAAAAGATGCGACAGATATATATAGAATTTTTGCGGTAGAAGTAAACGGAGATATCAATGGTACTGATTATGTCCGAAGCTTCAAGTGGGTAAAATAATATTATCAAACCACTTCTATCAAGGGGATAAAACTACGCCTTCCCTAATTAGAGAGGAATAGGGTGGGTAACTACTTAATCACATAAAACAATTTACGGCACAGGATCATATCCGCCTTCATTGCCCGGGTGGCAGCGGCAAATCCTTTTTATACCGAGCCAAGTTCCCTTTAAAACCCCGTATTTTTCAATCGCCTGACGGGTATATTCAGAACATGTCGGATAAAATCTGCATACCTTTGGTGTGTATTTGGAAATCTTTTGATATATTGAAATTAAAAATAAAAATAATCTTTTCATTAATCTGGTTATAACATAAACCTATTATTAAGACAAAAAAGCGAGCCCATAAGGACTCGCTTTCAAGCTTTTCGTCTTACTCGCTCGCCTTAAACGGCATTCCGTGTTTTGCTTTAATAAATAAATTTATTAGCAAAACAGCTTCAGCCTCGGCTCGCTCGCGCTACTTACCGTACAATACAGCTTTTGCACCTGTAGATGCCGGTTCAATAGTTTGATCGTAGAACGCTACAGGATAAATATCTGTTGGTTTGCCATCATCACCTACAACCTTGTTTGGTCCCTTCATACCATTAACATCGATAATACCTGCGCATTTTGCAGTACTTGTACAAGCTTTTGCGTTATCGCCTTTAAATGCAAACATACTGCTGTCATTAAAGAAGATATAAATGTCTGGAGCAACATTATCTGTTTTTTCTGTACAACCAGGATCACCAAGACTTTTGCCTTCTTCTACACAAACTTTTGCTGAAACTGTAGCTGGATAACCTGTAACACCCATTGTAGTGTCAACATTAACAACATTCATTCTAGATTTCAAATAACCTAAAACTGAGTTTGTTGAAGCTGTATCAGTTGTTTGAGATTTTACATCTGCATCAGCAAAGCTCTTGTCATCTAAAGCTACGTTCAAAGTAATACCTTGTGCAATTGCTGACAAAGCTTTTTTGTATGCTGCTTTGTATTGTGCACCGTTTGTTTGGTTAATCAATGTCGGCATTGTCATTGCTGCTACAACACCAATGATACCTAAAGTAATCAACACTTCTGCAAGTGTGAAACCGAATCTTTTTGTCATAATCTTTTCACCTTTCTTTCTTAAATTTCAATATGCTTTATATTGAAAATTACTCTCTTTTTGCAATTTTATTTTAGAGTATGTTTCAAATATTGTCAAGCTATTAAATTAAACCAAGTAGAGGATTTCAAAATTTTTTGTCCATGTAGGTAGCATGCACAGCACTGGTTAGGGGAGGAAACTGTCCCCTCCCTGATTAAGGAGGGATAGGGTGGGTAGATTCGACATTTTCCATAAAACCC
>CAMVQX010000166.1 GCA_947169755.1 uncultured bacterium | reverse complement strand
GCGGTGCAGGGAAGCAAACCAAAAGCAACATGATATCCCTCCTGCGAATGATGTACACTTTTAGAATTCTCGAAACAATGCGGTGGGACTGTATTTTTATTTGACGGAGAAATCGGAGAAAATTGTTCCTATATAAGAAGTAATGCTATTTATTTTAAACAAAACGGCAAAGAAGAGTTCATAATAACACTGGATGACTGTCCGTTAATAGGAAATCATAACTACCAAAATGTTATGTGTTCATTGATTGTTGCAAAACTGGAAGGAATTTCAACCGAAAAAATTCGTCAAGCCATTATGACATTCAAAGTTCCGGAACACAGAATGGAAAAATTTGCTCAAATGGGAAAAACTGTTTTTTACAATGATTCCAAAGCAACCAATCCGGAAGCGAGTCTTGTTGCAATTAATTCATTTAACGATTGTGATGTATCTTTGATTGCCGGCGGTCGTGATAAAAATACAGATTTAAAAGAATTTTGTGATGCAATAAAAAAACATATAAAAACAGTTATTCTTATCGGTGAAGCTGCTGATAGGTTTGACGAGAATTTGAAAAAGAACGGATTTGATAATATAATCAGAGAGAAAACTATGCAAGATGCAATAGATAAGTCAATTGAGTTGAATCCTGACGTAGTTTTGTTATCGCCGGCTTGTGCAAGTTTTGATATGTTTAGCGGATATGAAGAAAGAGGGAAGGTCTTTAAGGAATATGTCTTATCAAAGATCAAGTAGAAGAGAACCAAATAAAGAAAATATTCAAAGTGTAATCATATCTGCACCGGATAAGACTCTTTTGATTGTTGTAACTTTTTTAGTCGTTATCGGATTTTTGGCAATATTCTCTGCTACAGCTCCAAAATGTCTTGATGAAGGCGGTAATCCGTTGCAATTTGTTATAAAACAGCTATTGTGTTTTGTTGCAGGATTTTTTGGTTTGAAATTTTTTATGAACTACGATTATAAAAAGCTTGTCGATTGGAATGTTGTCGTTATGGTAACCATTCTTGTAATGCTGTTTTTGGTCGATTTTACACCTTTGGGCGTTGTTGTAAACGGTGCAAAAAGATGGATAAACATTGCAGGATTTCAATTGCAGCCATCAGAATTTGCAAAACCGGCTGTAGTATTGCTCCTTGCCGGTATATTTAGAAAAGATGCTGAACTTTTTGATCAAGATAAATGGGTATGGGCTTTTTTGCCAATTATTGCAATGGTAGGGTTAATACTTATCCAGCCAAACCTTTCGATGGTTATTTTGTTAGGAATGACTACAATTGTTATGTATATGGCTGCAGGCGGTTCGGTCAAGTTGTTTTTTACGGCTATCGGCGGGTTAGTCGTAGCTGCTTTTACAGGTCTTGCAACAGGCTTGATAAGACCGTATCAAATGCAGCGTATTGTAACTTGGCTTCATCCTGAGGCGGATCCTTTGGGTGCTGGTTACAATATTATACAATCCCTAATAGCATTTGCTTCAGGTGGTTTGAGCGGAGTAGGATTTGGGGGCTCAATTCAAAAATTATCATATTTGCCGGAATGTCATACAGACTTTATTTTTGCGATAATTGCTGAAGAATGGGGATTTTTAGGTTGTCTTCTCATAATAGGACTTTTCTTTACATTTATGCAAAGAGGCTTTGTAATTGCAACTCGATGTCCCGATATGTATGGAAAGTTACTGGCAATCGGTATTACTTTTTCAATAGGTTTCCAAGCATTCATGAATATGAGTGTAGCAAGTTCGTTCTTACCTACAACAGGAGTTCCGCTGCCTTTCATTAGTTATGGCGGTTCTTCTTTGATTGTTTCAATGATTATGGTTGGAATTCTTTTGAACATTTCTAAAAAACGTATTAAAAAAATAAGGAACAGATTTTAGTGGCAAAGTATTTTATAACAGGCGGAGGTACAGGCGGTCATATTTATCCTGCAATAGCAGTTGCTGATGCACTTGCAAAAAATAAGGATGAAGTTTTGTATGTTGGTAATCCAAACAATTTGGAATACGACATCGTAAAGAAAAAGGGATATGAATTTTTACCGGTGAATATAAAAGGTATGCCGCGCAAGATTTCTTTTGATCTTTTAAAATGGGTGTGCCAGCTTGATTTGGCAGTTTTAAAATGCTGTTATTATATTTTGAAATATAAACCGGATTCAGTATTCGGAACAGGCGGATATGTCTCAGCACCAGCCTTAATTGCAGCCAGAATATTAAATGTGCCGTATATGATGCACGATTGCGATGCAAACCCAGGACTTGTCTCAAGAAAATTATCACCTTATGCAAAGAGTGTCTCGGTAGCTTTTGAGAGTGCGCGTGAAATATTAAACAACAAAAATTGTATAGTTAACGGGAATCCTATAAGAAACGAATTTAAAACCCTATCTAAGGATGAAGCCCGAAAGAATTTGGGGATTGACGATAAATTAACACTTTGTATAATGGGTGGTTCTCAGGGAGCACGTTCCATAAATGATGCTTCTGTTGAGATTTTGGAGAAATTGTCAAAAGAATACGATTTGCAAATAATTTTTCAAACAGGAAAGAAAAATTATGATAAAGTAATCAGTGATTTGTTAAAAATATACCCCGATTATGAAAATGATAAAAATCTGATTGTTAAACCTTATTTTGATGATATGGTATCAGTTTTGAAAGCTTCAGATATAGCTGTATCAAGATCCGGTTCATTGAGTATCTTTGAAATTTGTGCATCTGCAATTGCGCCAATTTATGTACCGTATCCGTATGCAGCAGCTGATCATCAACGTAAAAATGCAAAATTTATGGTTGAAAAAGGAGCAGGAATTTATATCGATGATACTGAAATTAACGCCAAAGTGCTTTATAATGCGATAACAGATTTATTAGACGATAAATATAAATTAGAATACTTACAGGAAAAATCTTTATCACTGGCTATTTTTGACGGAACAGAAAAAATTGTTGAGCAACTGAAGCAAATAACAAAATTATAATTTTGTTGCGTACACAAATTTGAAAAAATCAATTAATTA
>CAMVQX010000165.1 GCA_947169755.1 uncultured bacterium | reverse complement strand
TTTAAAGATGCTGTTTCTTCTTACAATTTGCAGGAATTTGTAACTCTTGTTATTGAAAAAACAGGATATTTAGCTGAATTACAACTTCAAAATACACCTGAAAGTGAAGCAGATATTGAAAACTTGCAGGAATTAGTAAATGTTGCGGGTGAATTTGAACCAGAAGAGCAAGAAAATGCGCTCGCTGAATTTTTACAGCAGGTTGCACTTGTTTCAGACATTGACGGAATGGACGATATTACAAATAACGTTACTTTGATGACATTACATTCCGCTAAGGGGCTTGAATTTCCGGAAGTATTTCTTGCAGGTTGCGACGAGGGTGTTTTCCCTCACCAAAGAACATTTAATATTCCTTCCGAGATGGAAGAAGAGCGCAGGTTGATGTATGTCGGAGTAACCAGAGCAGAAGAAAAATTGTATTTAACATCTGCAAAACGTCGTCAAATGTGGGGTGAATATAAATATTACAATCCGTCAAGATTTATAGAAGAAATTCCTCCTCAATTGTTAAATCAAGTCGGATTTGAAGGCAGTACCTCAGAAACATCAACCTTCCGCAACGCTGTTTCAAAAGTAAAAACAGGTAGAAGCGATTATTCCTATTCTGCGGCACAATCCGATAGCGATGGCTACATCAAACCTTCAAGCGGATTTGGAAGGGGCTTTGTTGCGCCGGGGCGCGGACTTGCTTCCGGAAATTCACAAAATGACAGACAAAAACAAAATAATAATTATTACAGTCAACCGAAAAGAACCCCAAGCAGAACAATTCTTGTTAAATCCAAAGAAAACAAACAACGTGATGAAGAAAAAACGAAAGAGTTTTTCAAAGATAATGCAATAAAAAGAATGCTTGAAGAACGCAGAGCAAAAGAACATGCTATGCAGGAGGCGGAAATCGAACGTCAAAAGAAACTTGAGTCCGCTCAGCCTATTGAATATGTTTTTAATGAAGGTGAACGAGTTTTTCATGACAAACTCGGTATAGGCTTTATAAAAGAAGTAAGCCAAATTGGCGATAGTATGATGTATACAATAGATTTTGGCAAACAAGGCCTGAAAGCTATGGATGCCGCTTATGCTAAATTGAAGAAATTTTGATATAATAAATTTCTTCTTAATAATTTTTTACAAGTTGTAAACCCTTGTATATAGCTTATTTTGACATTTTTCGCATTGCAAAAATTATTTTTTTTTGTTTCTATAGCAAATTTTTTATTTTTCAATCTTTAATAAAGTAGTGTAGTATAATTTTAAGGTGAAATTTATGTCAGTAGAAAGTGTAAACAATTCAAACAATAACGCAGGCTTTTATGCTGCGGCCGGTGCAATTGCCGGTGCAGGCGCAGGTACAAGTGTTGCGTATCTTACAAAACCGTTTTTGAAAGATGGTGCTCCGACGGATACATTTGTTAAAAGGGCATTATCAAATATTGTAAAAACACTAGAGCCTAAAGATAAAAAAATGTATGACATTACACAAGAAATTTCTTCTTTAATTCAAAAAGCTTCAACAAAAGAAGAGTTGCAAGATGCTATCAAAAATTCTTCATTGTTAAAACAACATAATCAAGTAGATGTGACTTTGCAGCAAGTTAAATCGTTAGAATTACCTGAGCTTAAATCGATTGCAGAAATTAGCAAGAAGTTTTATCTTAATAGTACTGAAGATTTAATTAATGTAGTTTGGGATAAGAATGTAAATAAATTTGTAAAAAAAGCCGATATAGATGAAGTATCATTTAACGCTATTAAAAAAGCTGCAAGGAGTATTCAAGGTAAATACGCGTTGATTTATGCTCCAATTGTTGCAGCAGTTACAGGTATTGGCGCTTATTTGATTGCAAATAGCAGAAAATCATAAAAATTGTTTTGAAAAAATTAATATAAAAAAGCCGGCTATTTAAGCCGGCTTTTTTTGTTTATGTCATGCCTTAAATCATGTTTTTTCTGATATTTTCTTTTTGTCTGTCGATTTTGTTGATTCTTCTTTCCAAACCTCTGATTTGTTTATCAAGAGCTTTTCTTTCAGCTTTTAGTACTTGATATTTTGCATCAATATCAGAATATTTTGTTTTTATATTCAACAATTCGTTTCTTACTTCAACTTGAGCATTGTCAAGATTTGTAATAGCATTTTGCATTTTTGCATTACCCAATTCAGAAGTAGCTTTTATCGGTGCCGGTGTGGTAGTAGTTGTAGTAACCGCTGAAGTTCTGATAGGTGTATAAGTAGCATCATCAAAATTTAAAGGTGTAAAAGCGTTTCCGTCTGCCCACGCACAAGAGCATGCTAACATGACAGATAGTGTTAAAATAATTTTTTTCATAAATCCTCCTTATTGTAATTATATATTCTATTTCATAATTGGGCAAATGTGTTCCTCCAAAAGCATGAAAAATTTTGGAACTTTTGGCATGTAATTACGTCAAAAACCATGTCTACAAAAGGATTATAAACTTTTGTAAACTGCCATGATATGCTTGAATATTGGACATGTGAAAATTATTTTAAATTTATTTAAAAACATGGAAACCCCCGCTTGACTTTAAATTTTCTTTTGTTTAGGATTAGAAATGTGCCAAAGATTAGGGAAACTTAAATCAAAAGCACGTTGAACTTTCTAAATCAACAAAGTTAAGAAATTTAAAGTTTTTTAAAAATAAATGCTTGACAACAAAAATTGTTGATGTAAGATAAAAAATGCAGATGACACTAGCGAATAAATAATGCATCTGATAAGTAAACCCCGATTTAGTTATAAATTGTGTCTGCAATTTGCAGGGCTTCGCAACCGAAGCGGTCGAAAAAACAAATCGGTACTTTGACAACAGAATAGCTGAAGTTCATATAACTAATTATATGAATGTGACAAACAATACTTTGTTAATTCTAAAAACGAATGATGAAGGAACATAGCAAATGCTATGCGTTATTTAATGAGCGAGAAACTGTTCGGCAACGAACAGAAAATCATAACTTTCTGACAATGGAGAGTTTGATCCTGGCTCAGGACGAACGCTGGCGGC
>CAMVQX010000164.1 GCA_947169755.1 uncultured bacterium | reverse complement strand
ATGTCAGGGGGTCATTTGTGATAGCGAGAAGCTCCGAATGTTTCCCAATGCGCTTAATATTGCGCGTGGATGTCTTTTGCCCGTTTCGATAGCCCTGCTGGATAAAGTAGGTTGGATCCTTTGATCTTCTGTCGTAGTATAGCTTCATATAGTTATTATAGCATGATTTTTCATAATATACAACATCATACAACAAAAATTAGAAAGAGAAATTGACAAAAAAAGCCCGCCATATGGCGGTTTACAGGAGTTTTGCTTTATTTAACTGTCGAAAACCCGTATTACTAAGTATAGAGTGTATATTATAATACAATGACTTTTCTCGATTGTCCCCCAAAATAAACATAAAATTATCGTGTATACTTGCCATAAGTGAAAAAATCACATATAATAGCAATTATGGAGGGGTAATATGCTAATAAGATTTAATGTAAGAAATTTTTTATCATTTGCTTCTAGATTAAACGGCCAAACGGAAGAATTTTCGATGATTCCTGGACGGGTGCGAAGCAAGAAAGAGCATTTATATGAAGATGGGAAATTAAAACTGTTAAAATTTGCGGCAATATACGGTGCAAATGCGTCAGGGAAATCCAATCTTGTAAAAGCGATGGATTTTGCTAGAAGAACTATAACGAAAGGTTTACCTGTTGGAATATCTGATAAATATTGCAAGTCTAAGCCAGCGAATGAGAAATTAAAAAGTTATTTTGAATTCGAGTTAAAAATAGACGGAAAAATTTTTGCATATGGATTTGAAGTAATATTAAGCCTAGGTAAATTTACATCAGAATGGCTGGTTGAATTGATTGATGAAGGTCGTGAAAAATTAATATTTGAACGAGATATCGAAAATAAGACATATAATTTTGATGGTTCGCTTAAAGAAAAGGGGTTATCAGAAAGAATTAATGTTTATCTAGATGATACAAAAAGTGATGATTCGGTCTTGTTTTTATCAATAATGAATCAAAATAAGAGAGATCTTTATGAAAAGTATCCATCGGTAAATATTATGAAAAAGGTATTTCATTGGATAAATAATCAACTTGATATAAATTATCCTGATAGGCCAATTTCAAATTATTCATATATGGCTAATTCTAAAAATGTAACGGAAATATGCAGAATTATCTCAGCGTTTGGGACGGGCATTACTAATTTTAAGCTGGTTGAAGTATCTCCAGATAAGATTTTATCAAAGCTTCCTCCTTTTGTTAGAAAAGATATTGTTAGTAGAATTGACAAAGATGCAAGAGAACAACGAAATGATGAGGAGAAAAGAAAATCAAATAGTGGTAAGGGAAAAAATAATTTTGGTTTAATAATGAGGAGTGAAAAGGATTTTTTTATTATTGAAGCAGATAAAAATAAAAATATCACATGTAAAACAATTCAGTTTTCGCATAACAATATTGACGCTTTATTTAGTTTGAAAGAAGAATCAGATGGCACTATAAGATTGCTGGATCTGCTAGAAATATTAATAGCTGGAGAAAATAAAACGTATGTTGTTGATGAGTTGGATAGATGCTTACACCCAAGCCTAACATATAAGTTTGTTGAAACATTTTTAGAAGAAGCTGCTAAGAAGAATATTCAACTAATTGTTACGACTCATGAATCAAGATTAATGGATTTTGATTTACTGAGACGTGATGAAATATGGTTTGTCGATAAAAAAAGAAATGGAGAATCCGATATATATTCTTTAGAAGAATATAATGAAAGGTTTGATAAAAAAATTGACAAAGCGTATTTAGAAGGTCGATATGGAGGCGTACCTATTTTTTCGACAGTTTTTCCGATAAAAGAGGGGTGAAATAGGTGCGTGAAAAGAAAAGCTTTAACGAGAGAACAAGAGTAAGGGAAAGTGATCAAGTAAGAGTTAAATATTTTTTGGTTTTTGAAGGAACTGAAACAGAAGAAATATATTTTGATGCAATTAATACAAATAGAAATGATTTAGGCATAGATCCAATTATAGATTTTGTGCCACTCGTTAGAGATTATGGCGAAGAAGGATGGAGTAATCCTAAAAAAATTCTTGACAGAGTTATTGATAATGTTACAGAATCGCAAACTGGTATAATGACTTATGAAATTCTGTTAAATAGAATTATTGATTACTTATCATCTACAAATACTATTCTAGGAAAAAAGAAATGTGGTATATATTGGAAATTGATTGAAAGTTTTTTTAAGAATATCCTTAATAAAAGTTTGGAGGATGAAGTTGAGAATCTTGATGAAGTAGCGAGACAAACTATAAAATGGATCGAAGAAAAAACATCTTTAGATAATTTGGCTAAAAATATAACAGAAATTATAAGATTGCTGGCAATAACTTATGATAGTGAAATAGATAAAATTTGTTTAATAGTAGATAGAGATAAAAAGAGTTTTGTTGTCAATGAGCACAAAAACCAATATAAATATGTTCTGGATAGTTGCAAAAAACAAAACTTTAAACTATTTGTAACTAATCCATGCTTTGAATTTTGGTTGTTGCTTCATTTTGATGATTATGCTAACTTGGATATTTCCAAGCTAAGTGAGAATCCTAAAGTTACAAGTAAGAAGAGATATACAGAGGATGAACTGTCTAAACGTATTATGTTCAAAAAGAATAGATATGATGCAGATAATTTGGTAATGAATTTATCAAATGCAATAATTCACGAAAAAGATTATTGTGAAGATTTAATAGCACTTGAAAATGAGGTGGGGACCAATTTAGGCAAACTGTTTGATGAAATAATAATAAAAGATATCGAAAATGTGAGATAGTGATAAAAATATCTGATTACCTCAAGTAGTGACATTTGGCGGCGCAGGCCGCCTTTTTCTTATATGGTAACCGCAAAATAATACAGTGTATGTAAATTTTTCCTCCCAGATGAGATAATTGACTAAAATAAGCCACATGAAAAAGCTGAAAAACGTGAAAAAGCCATTTTAGTCAAAATTTGTCCGGGAGGTTTTAGCGTGAAAATATCTGGTTTTGGGTAAATCTAAAAAAGGCCGACCTTAATAG
>CAMVQX010000163.1 GCA_947169755.1 uncultured bacterium | reverse complement strand
CTGAAGTTGTTTTAATACTTCGGTTAATTTTTCCCCTCTCAGGAGTTGTTTTTTAGTGGAAGCATCAAGGTCTGATGCGAACTGAGCAAAAGCTTCAAGTTCTCTATACTGCGCAAGTGCAAGCCTTAGCGTACCTGCGACCTGTTTAATCGCTTTAGTCTGAGCTGCACCACCTACACGGGAAACAGAAATTCCGGCATTAATTGCAGGTCTTATGCCTGAATTAAATGCATCACTTTCTAAGAATATCTGTCCGTCTGTAATTGAAATGACGTTTGTCGGGATATAAGCAGATACATCCCCTGCCTGAGTTTCGATAATCGGCAAAGCGGTAATACTTCCGCCGCCGAGTTCATCATTCAATTTAACAGCACGCTCTAAAAGTCTTGAGTGAAGATAGAATACATCCCCAGGGTATGCTTCACGTCCCGGCGGTCTTTTTAACAGCAAACTCATTGCACGATAGGCTTGCGCATGTTTTGACAAATCATCATAAATTATCAAAACATCTTTACCTTGTTCCATAAATTCTTCGCCTATTGCTACCCCTGAGAATGGTGCAATATATTGAAGCGGAGCAGGCTCATTTGCAGTTGCGGAAACTATAATTGAATACTCCATAGCACCCTTTTCTTCAAGAGTTTTTGCTATTTGAGCAACTGTTGAAGCCTTTTGACCAATCGCAACATATATACAAATTACGTTTTGACCTTTTTGATTGATAATTGTATCGATTGCAATTGCAGTTTTGCCTGTTTGTCTGTCCCCGATAATTAATTCACGCTGTCCTCTTCCTATTGGAGTTAAAGCATCAATCGCAGTCAAACCTGTTTGTAACGGCTGATGTACCGACCTTCTCGCAACAATTCCGGGTGCAACTCTTTCAATCGGACGAGTAGTAGTAGATTGTATTTCACCCTTACCGTCAATAGGTTTGCCTGTAGGATCAACAATTCTTCCGATAAGACCATCACCGGTAGGAACTGACGCAATACGTCCGGTAGTTTTAACGGTCATACCTTCCTTTATTTGAGTGTAATCGCCAAGAATAACGACGCCGACATTGTCCTCGTCCAAATTCATTGTTATACCTAATGTATCTTTACCGTCATCAAACACAACAAGCTCATTTGACATTGCATTTCTAAGACCGTATATCCTTGCAATACCGTCACCTACCGTAATAACAGTACCGATATTTAAAATCTCTGATACATTTTCATAATTGTCAATTTTACTTTTGATTATTGAACTAATTTCTTCGGGTTGAATTAGTGCCATATTTACCTCTATCTTTTACTTAACATATTTAATTTTGTGTTTAAACTACTATCTATTACCTGATTACCGAATTTTATTACAAGACCGGCTATAATATCTTTATCAATCAACCATTCAGGAATAATTGATTTTGATAATTTTTTATTTAATTTGTCAATAATTTGTTCTTTTTGCGAATCATTTAGCGGCACTGCAGATATTATCTGAGTTTTTTGAACATTATCTATCTCATCGAGTTTATTCAAATATGCTTCCATTATACCGTCAAGTTCGCTAAATCTATCTTTTTCAAGAAGGACTTTTATAAAATTTTTAATTTTTTCATCTAAATTATCTTTAAAAATATCATTCAAAATATCAAATTTAACATTTGATGAAACTGTAGGATTTAACATCAATTGTTCTAAGTCCGAAGAACTTTTTATTGTATCAATTAGCAAATTTAAATTTGAAACAACAATCTTTCTCTCAAGACCTGATTTTATGAGAGAGTCAGCATATGTTTTTGCCGGTATAGATATCAGTTTCATAATTCACCTATGCTTTCATCAATAAACTTGTTATGCAATTCAGGAGTCTTTTCCAATTTATCAACTATAATCTTTTTTGCAAGTTCAACAGAAGCCTTGAGAGTTTTTTCCGTAATTCTATTACTGACCGACTTTTCTTCGGAAGCAATCACATTTATTACATTTTGCTCAATAGCATTCACACGAGAATCTGCATCCTGTAATATCTGTTTTTTTATTGCACTAGATTTCTTTTCAGCATCATCTAATCTTGTCCTAAGCTCATCATCCAATTTTGAATAGCTATTCTTTGCATCTTTTAATTTGTTTATTGCATCAGCTTGTTCAAATTTTGCATTTTCAATTGATGATATGATATTATTTTTGATACTTTCCAACATTTGCGAAATATGCAAAACATGGTATAAAACCGCCAAAATGACAAGCAATATTATAAAGTTAAACGTATTTGTTTCTAAAATCATATCCCAAAGACTCATACTTCAACTCCCATAATCTTTGATACAATATCATTTGCCAAAGATTCAATCTGTGGTGCTAAACTTTTATCAAGTTGTTCAGACTCTTTTTGAATCTCATTTTTCATTGATACAATCTTATCTTTGCTATTTTGCTTTGCCTGCATAGTCAGTTGAGAAGCTGTATTATTAGCTTCAAGAGTACCTTTTGCAATAATATTTTTAGAATTTACCAAAGAAGCTTGCAATTTTTCATCTCTGTCTCTGAATATCTTATCAGCCTCTTCAGACGATTTTTTTGCACTAGAAAACGTCTCGTCAAGAAAATTTTGACGTTCATTAACAATTTTTTCAATCGGCTTATAAAATATTTTGTTCATAATAAGCGTAAACAAAACAAAACTTATTATTGAAACAAGAAATGTTGCATTAAATTCCATGTTTAGAATAAACCTACCAATTTAGCTGCGATGACAAATGCGTATAACGCACAAGCTTCAGATAAAGCTGCACCTAAAAGAAAGAATCCAAAAGCTTTACCTGCGACTTCCGGCTGACGGGATACGGCATCCATTAGTCCTTTTGTAGCTAAACCAATACCGAGTCCTGCGCCTACTGCGCCGATACCAATTGCAATACCTGCACCTAAATTAGCAAATTCTGTTGCTGCCATAATTTTCTCCTTTTTTATTCTTGCTCTTCAACAGTAGTTGCTGAAGATATATAAGCTATCGTTAACATCATAAATACAGTTGCCTGAATAAATGCTACAACAATTTCAAAAAACATAACAGGTAACGGAAGG
>CAMVQX010000162.1 GCA_947169755.1 uncultured bacterium | reverse complement strand
CTGACAAAAGTCTACAACTTCCAAACAATAATTCCGGTTGTTTCGTCTTGTTTCCTTCTGATTACTCCACCTTGAACGGGTTTAATTTCAATTTCTGCTGTGTATAATACTGTTGCTTTTAATAAATGACCACCAAGAAATTTTGGTTCTTTGTTTTCATCGAGATAAGAAAACATTGCATGGGTGTGATGCTCAATATTATTGTTATCATCAGAAGATATGTTGCCGTTTAGAGAAATCATCTCAAGCATTACGCTTGATTTGTTGTGTTTCAAAAACTCATTTGTCTCAGGGATAAGTGTTCCTACTGTAACATCTCCGCATCCGCCTATTCCGGAATAAGTTGCTGATAAGATTTCCTCTTTTCTACAAATATCTAAAATACCTGAGATTATTTCATCGCCCTTATCAAATCTTGCATATATATAATCGTTAAACTTTTTGTAATCCATATAATTCCTACATTGCTCCAATTCCGCGAAGAATACCTATCATTCCCTCTGCGGCTATGTCATTTGTAACTTTTCCTTCTTTGTTAAAGTAATAGAAATTCATTACACAAACAGAAATCTTTTTATTTGTAGGTGCAAATCCTATAAATTCACCGTCATGTGTTCCTGTTAAGTTCCATTTGACTGCAACTCTATCTTCATCCGCCACCATATCTGTAATATGCCATTGAACGTCTGAAAATCCTTTTCTCATCCAATGTACAACTGACAAATAACCATTGCCGCCATATAAAGGCTCAGGACTTGCAGGAGTATAAAACGGTGCATCCGATGCCACAAGCTCATCTGCTAATTTTTCATCAGCTGTATTTATCATAGTTTCAAACTTTTTCATTAAATCTTTGTTTCGGTCAACTAAATTCATATTAGCACTCCTTCTCAAAACAATAGTAATACAAAAAATCCTTTTAGAATACTATAAAGATATTCAGGTTTTAGTCTGACATGTTGGTGCTGGACTTAAAACAATTCTAATATTATAATATATAAGGATTTATGTTTAAAATAAGATTGTTATATGAAGATGAATATAATTCATAAAATTTTAAAATTTATAAATTATTGCCCGTTTGAAAACGGTAATTCGAGTAAAGTTTTAGATGAGCAATTTACGACTGAAGAAGAATATAAAAGCCGGCTTATTTGGGGGCATTTTACAAAAGACGGTTTAATATTGATTATATCCAATATTATAATTCTTGGAATTATTCTTATAATGGTGTTTTCGACTATATTAAAGGAAAATTATTAAATGAAAAAATGTTTATTCTTGGCACTATTATCAATATTTTTAATTTCCGGTGTTTGTTGTGCTACAATCGGAGCATATTGGCTAGTGCCATATGAACCTCTATCACAAAAAGAATGTCTTGAACATAAAGAAGAACTTGGATTAAAATACTGTCCATATGACAATGATCATCTTGCAGGTGCTGCTTTAGCCTGCGGGCATATAGAAAATATGCCGTCAAGACAAAATTTGCATGAATTAGCAAAAAAAATTTATAATAAAAAAACAAGTCATACAACAATATATGGTAACCGTAATGATAAAATGCTAAAGAAAATGAATATTTTTGTTAATGACAGTCATATATATTATTGGATAGGAGAAGAATCTAATGACGGAAAAGGCGGATATGTACGTATGTTCGCATCAAAAGGTTCAATTCCTTATTATGCACCTCGTGATGGCAGTGGATATGTATCACATTCTTTAGGTAAAATACATTATGGCGGAACTAAATATATTGTGACAAAGAAGCGAAAACATGATTCCAATCTTGTCGGCTTACCAAATAATGATGTTTTGGTGACAATTTGTTATTACTAGTAACATATTTTGGAAAAATTTTATCTATAAGGAAATATTATGAAAAGGTTATTGTTATCATTATTAATTCTATTTTTACTAAGTTCTCCGGCTTTTGCTGATGTTGTATGGCCGTCTATGTATATAAGTGCCGGTATGGCGAGTGTTAAGGTTATAGTATTAGGCTTGATTGTAGAATTATTTTTCGTAAAATTTTTTTCAAAAGCCGGCTGGTTAAAGTCGGTTATTGCCACTTTAGTTATGAATCTCGTTTCCTGTGTAATCGGTTATATTCCAATATTGATTTCAGGTCTGTTTGCAGAATTGTTGCCGTTTAATACTTTTCATTGGACGCATTGGGTAGCTGCATATTTATTGGCTATTGTTATAAATACAATAATCGAAGCAATAGTAATAAAATTGATATTAAAACTTAAAATAGAAGATGTTTTTCCGTGGCTTTTTGGGGCAAATGTTATTAGTGTTTTGTTGTGTATTATATTTTTCGGTTTGCAGCTGGGCGTAAGTATGTAATATAGTGCAAACATTTTATAATGCAAAATAGAATAGGCAATTTTAAATAAGTAATATCGAAATTCATTTTTTCGTTAAATATTGAATTGAGATATTTTTTTGATACAATATTTTTAAGAAGTTGGAGCTGGAAGTTATGAAAAACAAAGTATTATTGTTTGCAACTATTGTTGCAATGAGCACGTTGAATGCAGGAATTGCAAAAGCTACAGATGTTACAAATTGGGAAGGGTTAGGCACTGCAGGTGATATAACAATAAAAAATGATATCTCGGCAAGCGGTGATACCAAAATTATTAACCTTTCACCGGGTGCTGGTCAAACAATTGACGGCGGCGGTTTTTCTATTACAGGTAATGACGGCTATTATTTCAAAAGTGTCGGTACCGGCAATGTTGTAATGAATAATTTGGGTAAATATTCAGATGGCTTCGCCGAAGCAAGTACTTTTTCATACATTGATATGAACGGTAATACTTTGTACAAAACTATTGATGCTTCGGTAAATTCATTTAAAAGATTTGTTGTAAAAGAAAATAATACATCTGATGTAGCATCATTCGCTGTTAACAATAGCGTTTTTGCAAACAATGTTGGTACACTGTTCGGATTTAATCAACCAAAATCAGCATTGTCTATAAAAGACAGTATTATATACAATAATAGCGCAGCTTCTGAACCATCAATAATAAATAGTAATAGTATCGAAATGAATGAACTTTCGCTTAAAAATGTCATAATGGCAAACAATAGCGGTCAATATAATAT
>CAMVQX010000161.1 GCA_947169755.1 uncultured bacterium | reverse complement strand
AGAGGGAATATCTCAAAACTATGAACAAGAGCAGTTAAAAGCCAATAAACCCCACCAAGTTGTATAAAGATTAGCAAACCCATAAGCTGAAATAATTTTCCAACAATTGACACTTGAGCAGATGTTGTAGGATCTAAAACCATAGCAGAAGAAAGCCCCATCTGCATATTTACCATATCTCCGCCTGCTTCAATAGCAGTAAGAATCAATTGCGCAACATAACCAAGCATTGCTCCCACTACCATATTTAGGAAAATCGATAATACAAAAGATTCTTTTATTATCGTAATGTCCGGTTTTATAGCACATGTCAAAACTATCGTCAACAACAAAACAAGTGCAATCTTTATCATGCCCGGGATTTCTTTTCTGTTAAAAACAGGTGCCATCCTGAAAAATCCCAAAAGCCTTGCAAATATAAAAATTCCCGCCGCCAAATATGCGTTCAGCATCGGAAATATTTTCATTAATTCCGAGATAACGTTATCCATCATATCCCCCTTAATACAGGCTTCTCTCGTTTTTGCTCTTTTAGAGGAGGTATATCAAGAATAAAATAATGCAAACCTTCTAATTGAGGGATAATCGTTTCATTGTCTTTCACCTCAATATTTAAAAAAGCTTCCCCCTGAGTCGTTTCAATTACCAATAGAGTGCTCCCTTCTTTTTTAGATTTCAGAAGAAGAGTACTTTTTATATTATCTATTGTAAAAAACGGCACAATATCAGCGATTTGGTCATCTTCGCAATATACAGATTTAACCGGATTTTCAGACACAATGATATAATCCTCAAACGCATTTGCCTGAAGCGGTAACAATATTATTGAAAGTATGAGAATTAGTTTTTTCATTATCTGCCTAAGATTTTATTTGTTTCAACAAAATCCGGTTTTGGCATTGGAGTTCTCGGACTCGGATAGTATTTTGTCTTTTGCTGATTGTCAATAAACGGAACTTTGCCCGGATTTTTCATAATTTCATCAATATCCGATTGATTTTTAAATTTATCAGTCATCTCTTTTTCAAAAGGTGAAGTGTATTTGTAATAATCTGCCGGCAAAACAAATGTGTCATTCTTTGAAACTAAATTAAAAGCTATTGACATACCGTCATTTACAAATCCTTTTAAAAGATTTATAAATCCCATGCCGCCGATAACTATTACAAGAAATACTCCCAAAATTTTCGGTGCTGCAGCGATAGTCTGTTCTTGAACCTGAGTTACAGCCTGAAGAACACCGACTACAAGACCAATACCTGCCGCTACAAGTACACAGGGCATTGATATTGCAAGCATTAATAAAAATCCTTTTGCTAAATATTCAACTAAAACTTCCATACCTGTGTCCTTTCTCGTCAGTTATAACTGGTTACCAAACCTTGTACTATCAGCGCCCAACCGTCCACGGCAATAAATATCAATAACTTAAACGGCAGTGATATAATTGTCGGCGATAACATAAACATACCTAATGCCAGCAATATATTTGCAACTACAAGGTCTAATACAATAAACGGCACAAATATAATAAAACCTATTTCAAAAGATGTTTTGAGTTCACTTACAATGAATGCAGGTGCAATTTGCCAAACGGTCAATTCATCAGGGCTATTTGGCGCTTGTCCTTTTGAAAGCTCTACAAAGAAAGCTAAATCTCCTTCTCTTGTTTGTTTGAGCATAAATTCTTTTAATGGCTTTGACCCTTCATTTATGGTTTCTACTATATTTTTATCCCTTTGGTAAGGTATCGAACCCAGTTCGTACATTTTTTGGAATGTACCACCCATTGTATAAAATGTTAAAATCATTGCCAAACCAATAATAACAATAGATGGCGGTACTTGTTGAGTACCCATTGCCGTTTTTAGCATTGAAAATACTATTACAAATCTCAAAAAACTTGTCATACAGCAAAAAATTAACGGTATTAATGAAAATATCGTCATTACAACGAGCATTTGAAGTACTGGATTTATATCTTTTAATACGGTTTCCATCTTATCCCCTATACGTTACAATGTTTTTCAATACCGAATTGGAATCTTTTGCTTTAGATTTAAAATTAACTATCGTCGGCAATTCATCAACACTTGATTTACTTACATCCTGCGGTATTACAGTATTTTTTGTGTAATTTACATCCAATTTTGAAATAAGTGATGTTCTTTCAGCATCGGAAGCTACCAAAAATCTCTCTTTGCCGGCTCTTATTATATAAAGATTTTTACGCGGCGCAAGACTAATACAATCTTCAACATTCAAAAATTTTGATTTTGAAGTCCCGTTATATGAAAATTTCTTATACACAAAAACGGCAAGGAAAATAACTCCTATCATTGCCGCAGTATAAACTATAAAATTCAAAAAATATCCGCTCATAATTATATATCCTCATCTTCCAATTCAAAATCACTGTAATCAAATTCATCTTCATCTGCATTCTGAACTTCGTTATTTTCTTGCGGAGCTTCATGCTCATCAAAAGAATCATTCATATTAAATGAATCCGAATTTTCTTGCGGAGCATTTTCTTCAACCGGCTCTGAAGCTTGCGGTTTATTTTGATGAACTCCGGCGATTACTTCATCTATTTTCACGCCATATCTATCATTTACAATTACAAGTTCTCCTCGCGCAATCGGTTTATCTTCAACACTCAAGGTAACTTTATTGTTATAAATGGAGGTTAAATCGACAACTAAACCCTCCTCAATATTTTTCAATTCCCCGAGAGTGATTTTCACGGTATCAAATTGAGCGTTCATATCAACTTCTATGCTGTCCCAAAGGTTTGCATTATCTGTCATATTTTCATCTCCTCCATCGTTATCATAAGGCATGACAAGCCCTAAATTTGGTTTCAAATTTATATCTTTTTCAAAATCTCGAAAATTTAAGACCATACGACTTGTTTCGCTATCGTCCAAAACTACAATATCGTCAATATCAATATTTTTGACATCAGCAAGTTTTACTCTTGTTGAACCTATCTTTATTTTCGCTTCAATCAAACTTGTTGCAAAATCCCGTTCATTAAACTTTTCACCACTATTTTTTATCATTACGGGTTTCAAAAGCTCTTCGGGAATCGTAACAATAAATTTTGCACAAGTATCTTTTTCAATATCTTTAATAAGAAA
>CAMVQX010000160.1 GCA_947169755.1 uncultured bacterium | reverse complement strand
GGGTTTGGCATCAAGCCTTTAGGTCCTAAAACACGACCTAATTTACCTAACATACCCATACAATCAGGTGTTGCAATCAATGTATCAAAGTCGAACCAACCGCCTTCAATCTTTTCAATGATTTCTTCAGCACCAGCAAAATCTGCACCTGCATCTTTTGCTTCTGTAGCTTTTGCGCCTTTTGCAATAACGCAAACTTTTACAGTTTTACCTAAGCCTGCAGGCAATACAACTGTAGATCTGATTTGTTGATCAGCCTGACGAACGTCAATACCTAATCTCATATGGCATTCTACAGTTTCATTAAATTTTGAAAGTTCTTTTGAAATTTCTTTTAATTTTTTAATAGTATCAACAGCTGTTGCCGGTTGTGTAAACCCTTCCAGCATAGCTTGCATTTTTTGTTGTTTTTTAGTTAATTTACTCATTATTTTTTCCTTTCATGGTATTAACGGGTTTTATCCCTTCCATATTTTATTATTCTGCCTTTACTGTAACACCCATAGCTCTGCAAGAACCTTTAATCATTTCTACAGCAGCTTCCATTGATGTTGCATTCAAATCGTTCATTTTAATCTTAGCTATTTCTTCAAGCTGAGCTTGAGTAATTTCACCAACTTTATCCTTATTTGGAGCAGCTGAGCCCTTTGGTAAGTTTAAAGCTTTTTTAATTAATACAGGAGCCGGTGGTGATTTTACGATAAATGAAAAACTTCTGTCTTCGTAAACATCAATAACAACCGGGATAATATATCCTGCTTGAGATTCAGTTTTTGCATTGAATTGTTTACAAAAATCCATGATATTAACACCGTGCTGACCTAATGCAGGACCAACCGGTGGTGACGGATTTGCTTTTCCTGCTTCAATTTGAAGCTTGATTTTTCCTACTACTTTTTTTGCCATTTTGTTCTCCTTTTGTGGTACTAACGGGGGTGTCCCTTCCACATCTTGTGTCAGATTATACTGACTTTATTTGTACTATTGTCGGGAAATCCCAACTTACTATTATAATTTTTGAATTTGCTTATATTCCAATTCCACAGGCGTTTCACGACCAAAAATTGAAACATTTGCACGAAGTTTTGATTTGTCAGGATAAACTTCAATGATATCCGCAATAAAGTCTGCAAATGGTCCCGAAGTAATTCTAACTTTATCACCTGCTTTAACATCAAGTTCAATTTTCTGAGTAGTTGATGTAGAGCGGTTAATAATCTTTTTAATTTCACTTTCACGAGCCGGAATTGGACGTTTTTCAGAGCCAACGAATTTTGTAACACCGGAAGTGTGCCTTACTACGTACCAGCTGTCTTCGTCCATAATCATTTCTACAAGAACATAACCCGGAAATACCTTTTCTTCACGTTCTTGTTTTTTACCGTTCTTGAGTTGAGTAACTGTTTTTTGAGGAACTTCTATTCTGAAAATTTTATCAGCCATATTCATATATTCGATACGTTTTTCAAGGTTTACTTTTACTTTATTTTCGTATCCTGAATAAGTGTGAACGATATACCAACGTTTTTGACCTTTTTTGGCTTTTTCTTTTTCAGCAACAGCCTCAGCCTCAGCTTTTGCCTGTTCAGCCTCAAGAGCTTTATCTTCGTTCAATTCTTCTGCCATAGATTTTTCTTTTTTCGCCATAATCCACCTTCCGATTATTTTATTAATCCGAGTAAACCTTTAAAGATGATATCCATCAAATAAACCGCTACCGTAAAAACAAAAACAATAGCAATAACAAACAACGTTTCAGCCACAACCTGATGTTTTTCAGGCCAACTTATTTTACCCCACTCGGTTCTTACACCTCTGAAGTATGTTTTTATTGAACTTGTTACTTTTTCAAACCATGCCGGCGATGAATTTTCTTCTGTACCTATCATTTTCGTTTCCTTTATATAATTCGCGCCCTGAAGGACTCGAACCCTCGACATCCGGTTTTGGAGACCGACGTTCTACCAACTGAACTAAGGACGCACATCGGAGGAATACTACCCCCGTTTTGTTCGCTCGCATTTAGCAGGTCCGGAGTTGCTTGCCTCATAAATTTCAGTTACGACAAACAAACCTTCGCCCTCAGCTCGCTCACGCTATTTAGTTTCCTTATGAGTTGTATGTTTTTTACAAGTTGGGCAATATTTGCTCAATTCCATTCTTTCTTTAATATTCTTTTTGTTTTTTGTAGTTGTATAGTTTCTTTCTTTGCAGTCTTCACAAGCAAGAACTACCATTTTGTCATTTTTTCCTTTAATACCCATTTTATTTTCCTTTTTGTTGATGTATTAGTGCTAATAACCGATTTTAACTATCGACTTTAAAAAAGAATGTGCTCTCACACATTCTCTTTTTATCGGCTTATGCCTATATATTATTATAAACAAAATTAAATTGCAAACTTTTTGTAACAAAACAATAAGTTATTGCATTGAGTAATCAGAAACTGTTTGAGCACGTTCTGAAGAATATGACGTTGGAACGTCATAACTTCCAAAAGATTCTGCCCTGAGTTTTTCCATATAAATCTGACCGTTTTTAACAATTTGTTGTTGCTGAGTCAAATTCTTTTCAAGATTTGTCAAAACTTGCTCTGCGTAAAGTTCTGCACCCTCTTTTGTTCTTGTAGCTTCATCAGTAGCTTGCGCCCTTATATTATCAGCTTCTTCCATAGCTCTGCGTTTAATTTCTTCACATTCTTGCTGAACTTGAGTTCTTATACGGTTGCCTTCACGCTCTAATGCTTTTATAAAATCAGCTTCTGATAATTTTCTGTCAGCTTCGGCTTGAGCTTCGTTTACAATTCTTTCAGCTTTTTGTTGAGCTTCCAATTGCAACTCATCTCTGCGGCGCAAAAATGCTCTCGCCTCTTGAACTTCTACAGGTAATGAAGCATAAATTCTATCAATCAAAATTTCTATTTCTTTAGTTTTTACTACGGTTAATTTTCGCGGAATAATCGGGAATCCCTCTTCTAAGGCAATCTCCAGATTCTTCAATAAATCATATACACCATTTTGTTGTTGCATAACAATATCCCTTTCAACTTACATTCTACATAAGCGAAAATTAATTGTCAAATAGTTATTAAAAGACGTTAAGTTAATTCTATACACCCTTAAAAATTTTTATTAATCCGACTAATTTCGTGAAATTTTAAATTCTTTGGTGAAATATTCATTAACTGCCTCAGGTACAAATTT
>CAMVQX010000159.1 GCA_947169755.1 uncultured bacterium | reverse complement strand
TCTTTTTGTAATGTGCTTGCAAATTCAGCGAAACTTTCATTTGCCATAACGTGCAGAATGTTTATATTTCTATCTTCAATTCTCTCACCGTCTTGATTTACACATAACCTTAAACCACGACCGACTTTTTGTCTGCAAGTGAATGTGGATTTCTGTTCTATTAAAGTGCAGACTTGGAATACATTCGGATTATCCCAACCCTCTTTTAATGCAGAGTGTGAGAAGATAAATCTTAACGGGCATTCAAAGGATAATAACCATTCTTTATCACGCATAATCGTGTTATAAGTATCATCATCGGCTTGAGTATCGCCCTTTGTATTTTTATAAATACCTTTTTTATCCTGTGAAAAGTAACCGTTGTGTGCTTTTTCAACATCCGTATTAAACCATTTTTTAAGTTCTTGATATTTTGGTTTATTGATTAATTCTTCGTAGCATTCTTCAAACATCTGAGCATAAATACCTTTTTCGCCTGTTTCGGTTCGGTATTTTTCAACTCTGTCAATAAAGAATAAAGACAGGACTTTAATTCCTTTATCGTGGTAGCGAAGTTCTTTTTCCAAGTGAGTTTCAATGGTTCTGTAAATTTGTGCTTTTTTGATTATATTTTCATCAACACTACCGATGGCTTTACCGAGATTAACTGTTTCAGAGTTTGAAAATTCAATGCATTCATAATCTTTAGTACAGTCAATTCCCTCAATTACATACCCTTCATATAATTCTCTTCCTGATAATTGATACAAATCCGCTCCCGGCTTTACTGTGAAAGTTTGTCTTTCGACTTTGGCATCTTGTTTTTGGACATCAATTTCAATTTTGGCAGAGAATCCGTTTTCGTTGGATACGGATTTAAGCATAATATAAGGTTTATTGAAATCATTTGCGACCGAATTTGATGATACACAAATCTGCTTAACAAGTCCCATTTGATAAGCATCAATCGGAGTTAAGCGATATAAAAGGTTAATCTTTTCTCTGTGCGTTGCACTATATCTAAAAACTGCAAGCGGATTAAGTGATTGAATTGCATCTTTTGCCTTTGGAGTATTATCAACGGACTGCGGTTCATCAATAATTACAATCGGATTAGTTGCCTGAATATATTTTATAGCCGCTTCGCCATTCAGTTTATCTTGTTCTTGGTTGATGATATTTTCAGCTTTTTTGAACGCATCAATATTTATAACCATTATTTCTATATGGTCAGATGTCGCAAACTGTTTTACATCCGACAATTTAGACGAATTATAAATAAAATATCTGTAAGGAACACCATCATAAAGGTTAGAGAAATGCTCTTGTGTAACCTGCAAAGACTTAAACACACCCTCTCTTATAGCAACAGAGGGAACAACGACAATAAATTTTGTAAATCCGAATCGTTTGTTTAGTTCGAGCATTGTCTTTGTATAAACATAAGTTTTACCCGTTCCTGTTTCCATTTCTATTGAATATTGGCGATTTTCATAATCACGAGTAATCGGGAGTTGATTACGTTTTTGAACGGTGTGCATATTTTTTATTAAGTCATCTTGAGAAATTTCAAGTTTGTTACCGATCCCGAATTCACTCATAATCAAATCAAAATTCCCGACATTACTATCTATTGAGAATGTCATTTTTGCTTTCTCTTGTCCGATAAATAAGTCTGCAACTGAATTTACTGCATCTGTTTGGAATTTTTGATTTTTAAATTTTAATTTCATTGCCACCTACAATATTTCCATTTCAATATCTTTGTCTTTGAGGATATAGTATGCATTTGATAAAGCAGAATCATCTGCAAATGCTTCCTCAGAAGTTACGATTTTGGCAGGAGTGTACTCATCGCACATCAAACGAATATCATCCCCTGAAATTCCGCTTTCGCCTTTGTCTGTGCAAACCAAAACAAGACAATCTTCACCGATTGCAAAAGCATCTTTATCGTTGATTTTTATCGGTATAACTTTGTAATCTAAAGGAATACCGAGTTTAAGCATAACCTCATAAACCAAGTCTTCAGGTGTTCTGCCGACCTTAACCGTATCAGCCATACCTAAAAATCTTGTTTTTAATTCTTCTTCATCTTCAGTCGGTGTGGAATCCCATTTTGCAAGATTTGAAGTATCAAGTTTGAATACTCTGAATCCAATATCCAAATCAGGCTTTTGTTCTAATAACTTTTTCCCTGCTCGTCTTATTCGTTCTTTACCTATTTCACAAATATTTTTATAGCCGGCTTTAAAAGCTTCTGAATTTTCCTCACATTTTTCAGGTAGTTGAACTAATATAAATCTGCGATTACCTTTATCTTCAATGTTTAATTCAAATAATGAATGAGCGGTCGTTGCTGAACCTGAAAAGAAATCTAATATTATATCATCATTAGTAGTAGATAATTTCAGACATCTTTTTATAGTGCCTATCGGTTTTGGTTTAGGAAATACTCTTTTGTCAAAACCTAAATCAATAAATTCTTCGCTACCTCTTTCACTATTTACATCTTTAAATGTCCATGAACTTGTAGGCTTTACAAGTGAACGTTTCTCTAATAAGTCTTTTTCCATTACACCCCAAACTTTTCTGGCAGGCATAAATTTTGGAATTAAATAATCTATTTTTTGTAAAGCCGTTTCCATTCCCCAACGCCAATTTCCCTCTTTTCCATCTTCACGTTGAGGTTTAATTTGAATAAATCCATTTACTTGGATATCTTCTCTTGAAGGATAAAACTCTCCTGTACTTTCATTGTAATAGAAGTAATAAAATAAATTAGGTCTATCTTCTCTTAAATCATTTTCTCCTGTTTTTCTTAAATCTATTTCTCTATATTTTCGACCTTCATTATCAGATTTGTTATATCTTTTTATAATTTCTTCTGTAGGTTCAAATCCATACCAATCAATATATTGTAGATTTTTAGCATAAATTACAATATATTCATGAGCAGTTGCAACGAATTTATCATCTGAACGACCTTTTGGATTATTACTATTGCTGATTATTGAAACTAAATTTTCTTCTCCAAAAACTTCATCACATATTTTTTTTAAATTAATAATTTCATTCCCATCAATCGAAATAAAAATCACACCGTCATCACGAAGAAGATTTGATGCTAACCTCAAGCGTGGGTACATCATATTCAACCAATTGGTGTGAAATCTTCCCATTGTTTCAGGGTTAGATTTTGTTGTCTGTTGGGTAATCTCTTTATATTTTGCCATTGGATCAGCAA
>CAMVQX010000158.1 GCA_947169755.1 uncultured bacterium | reverse complement strand
TTTGCAGCCTTATAGACAAGATTTTTTTCGTTATAAGGAATGTCATTGCTGTTGCCCGAAAGTTCTATTTGTAAATCTTCATACGGTTCAACATTTATAGTTAAATAGTCATACAAACTTATTGTTTGCATAACGCTTTCAATATTGTGAAATCCGTCAGGACGTCTGCCCAAAACTTTTAGTGTCAAATTTATTTTTGCGGGACATTGAATTTTTACAGATAACACTTAGGTTCCTCGCCTGCTACACCTGCATAAAGTTCTACATATTCTTTTGCCGGACTTGATTCTATCTTGGTCAAAAGAACTTCTTCTATCTGGAAAAATCCTACATCACGTGTCATTTCAATATCAATACGTATTGGTTTTCTTTCTCCGTGATGAATTCCGATACGATTGATTGCGTTTGCGGAATATTTGTGGATATCCCCAACTTTTGGAGTTGTATTAATCGCCATCGGAATACGGGATCTGCCTTTTGTCATATCGCAACCGTCAGCAATTAAGATAATCCCTGCTTCTATTGAATGGATTTTTCTTGATGCCATGTGGCCGATAATTGCTTCTGTTGCCATGGATCTAATTACAACACGGCGATCTAAATCATCAGGGAAAACGTATTCCAATGCTCTTGTCATAATCGGTTGAGCCAAAAGTGCTGACATATCTTCATGGCCTTGTCTTCCGATCATCATACCCAAGTCGTGCATAAGACCTGCAATAATTACTGCACACATACTGTCTTCAAATGTTCCGATTTCTTCTCTTTCAAGCGATGTTTGTATTCCTGATTGTTGCAAGATATTGAGCATTTTTATTGCGTTAGCGGCAACCTGTCTCATATGAACAGGGCCGTGATCGTTGTAGCCAAGTCGTTTTATTGATACATTGTTTGCATAATCCTGCATCAGTTGAAGTTCTTGATCTTCAAACAAATAATTGACTAATTTTAAACAAGCAGGACTGTTTTCAAGTCTTTTTAATATTTTTTCTTCTAATGATATTTCTTTTACCGATTTCATTTTAGACCTCTAACAATATTATTCCCCGATAAATGAAATTTGTAAACATTATTTTAAAAGTTCGGACAATTTCCCAAACATCTCTATTGAGAATTTTTCACCGCGAATGTTTTCATCAAGCCCAAGAGTTTGCAAAGCGTTTTGGATTTTTATTTTGTCAAAACCGGCTGACACAAGGCAATTTTTAATATTTTTTCGACGTTGAGAAAATGCGCCTTTTACAACTTTTCTAAAATGGGTGTAATCTTTTAAATCAAGAAGCGGTTTTTCCCTTACAACAAGTTTTACAAGTGCTGAATTTACCTTCGGCGCCGGGAAAAATGAACGACGTCCGACAAGTTTTTTGATTTTTACATCAGCCCAAAATTGTGAAAGTATAGTCAAAAGTCCATATTGCTTTGACGGTGAATTTTCTGTTGCTACCATTCTTCGTGCAACTTCTTCTTGAACCATAAGTAAAATATCAGTGATTTTGTTTCGATTTTTGTTATCCAAATCATCAATTTCACCCAAAAGGTGCGCTAAAATAGGACTTGTAATGTAATACGGAATATTTGCAACGATTTTTATTTTACCCTCGCACAAATCCGACAAGTCCTGTTTTAAAATATCGTTGTGGATAATTTTTAGATTAGGTGCGTTGAGTTTTTCAAGTTCTTTTATTGCTTCTTCATCAAGCTCTATTGCAATAACTTGTTTGGCATGTTTGATTAATTGCTCGGTTACAAAGCCAACCCCCGGACCAATTTCAACAACCGTATCACAGGGATTAATCTCGGCAAAATCTATGATATCCGATATTGTTTGACCGTCGATTAAAAAATTTTGTCCGAGGCGTTTTTTTGTTCTGAAATATTTTGCTCTTTCGAAGTAGTTCATCTTGACTAATATAATACCACACACAGGTAAATGTTTTCTAAAAAATTTTTTGATAGCTTTGTGTTATACTAAAAAAGGAGTTAAATATGCAAACCAGACTAAAATTAGAGAAAGATGATATTGTAAAACTATTCAAAGATGCCTGCAAATCCACTCAAACTGTAGGACTTGAATATGAAAGACTTCCGATACTTACTTCAAACTTTAAGGCTGCAGATTACGATGATGAAATTTGTGATTTTTTGAGAGCTTTTGCAAGGAGTGAAAATTGGGATTATATAACAGATGATTACAATATAATCGGTCTGAAACAGGAGCATGATACAATTACGCTTGAGCCGGGGTGTCAGGTTGAATTGAGCATAAAACCTGAAAATACTATTTTTGAACTTAAAAACAAAATTGATAAGCTTGATAATTTGATGAAGCCTGTTTTGGAAAAATTCGGGATAACTCTTTTGAATTATGGGGTTTCACCGCTTTCGACAAACAAAAATATTAATATAATTCCAAAACGCAGATATCATATTATGGCAAAATATCTTTGGGGGATTTTGTCGGACGTTATGATGAGAGAAACTGCTGGTGTACAATGTTGCATTGATTTTGAGAGTGAAGAAGACGCAATCAGAAAATTCAAAATTGCTAATAAGTTGAGCCCCTTTATGACTGCAATGTTTGCCAATTCACCCATCAGAGGCGGAGTTGAAACGGGGTATAAAAGTTTTAGAGCGTTGAGCTGGCTGAATACCGATAATGACAGATGCGGTTTTGTCGGACAGATTGACGATTTTACTTTTGAAGAATATGTTGATTATTTGCTCGAAACCCCTATGATTTTTGTAAATAGAGATAATGCTCCGATAGCTCTGAACGGCAAAATTAATTTTAGAGAGTTTATGGAAAACGAAGATGCCGAAATTGAAGATTTTGAACTTCATGCAAACCTATATTTTCCGGAGGTGAGGTTAAGGAATTTTTTGGAAATAAGAAATCATGATTGTGTGGGACGAGGCTTACAATATTCTGTCCCTGCAATATATAAAGGGATTTTGTATAACAAAACCGCGATGAGAGAAGTTGAAGAACTTTTGAAAAATTTTGATTATTTGGACTTTTCGGAATTGAGATACAATGTTCCAAAGAGTGCTTTAAATACCAAAATAGGGAAATATTTTGTTAAAGATTTTGCAAAAGAAATTCTTTATATAGCGGAAAAATCGCTGCTTGAGATGAATACAGGCGAAGAAAAATTCTTAGAACCGATAAAAGAATATGCACTTTCAGGTATTTGTCCCGCTGATGTAATTATTAGAAATTGGAACGGGATTTGGAACAAAGATATTAAAAAATTGATTGAATATCTAATATAGTCCGTTTTGTACTATTATTCAAGCCAGTCGGGTAACATTTTTAACTATTTTATTTTTTTATGTAAAAAATTAATAAATTTACCCGCAAAAAATTTTTTTTAGAGATCGGAAGAGCGTCGTGTAGGGAAAGAGTGTAGATCTCGGTGGTCGCC
>CAMVQX010000157.1 GCA_947169755.1 uncultured bacterium | reverse complement strand
AAGGAAAAACTCGGTAAATTTGATGCTCCGGATTTGGGCGATAAGGTTATAATGTACCATGGAGTATCTGTCGGGGAAGTTATTGCTCTCGAAAACTTAATTACAAAGACAAAAGAAACTTTTCCTGATTATAAAATTGTTGTAACTACCGGTACTAAGACAGGTCAGGAAATCGCTCACAAAAAATATGATAATATTGCTGATTTTATAACATATTTCCCGTTTGATATTACGATATGCGTTCAATCCTTTTTGAATAAAATAAAGCCAAGTGTTGTCTTAATTGCGGAGACTGAGTTGTGGCCTACTTTTTCTGCGTATTGTAAATCAAGAAATATTCCGCTTTATGTTATTAACGGAAGAATTTCAGATAGTACATTCAAAACATATAAGTTTGCAACTCCGTTCTTTAGAGAGTTATTTAAAAATTACACAGAAATATTAACACAGAGTGAATCAGACCGTGAAAAATTTATATCAATCGGAGCGCCTGAAGATAAAACAAGTGTAATGAAAAATCTCAAATTTGATGTTAAGCGTGTTGATTCGGATATAAATTTGGGAAAAGGCCGAATTATTATTGCAGGAAGCACCCATAAAGGCGAAGACGAAATTGTTTTGGATAGTTTTGTAAAATTAAAAAAGGAATATTCAGATATAAAACTTTTGCTTGCGCCACGTCATAATACAAGAGTTGACGAAGTTAAGAAACTTGTTGAAAAAACAGGTTTAAAATATGATTTGCGTTCAAGCGGGAACACGTTTGATAATAACGAGATTATTATTCTTGATACAATGGGTGAATTGGGTAAAATGTATCAAATATGCGATTTTGCATTTATTGGGGGCAGCTTTAACAGAACCGGCGGGCATAATCCGCTTGAAGCTGTAGTGTTCAATAAACCGGCAATATCAGGTCCTTCTATTCACAACTTTAGGGATATTTATTGGATATTAGGTCGATCAAAAGCCGGAAAAGTTGTAAAGACTCCTGCTGAATTAACAGATTATATGCATAAATTGTTGAGCGATGATGAATTTTATAAGCAAGCTTGCGAAGATTGCAAAACTGTATTTGAAGATCAGCAAGGTGCATTGGATATTGTCATTAAAAAATTGAAAAATATTTTGTAATTTTGGAGTATTATAATAGAAAATTAAAGTTCGTTAAGTCAATCATACTGTTGATTTTTGCCATTTTTCCTACACTATATAAATGATTTTTGTAACAAAATGTTAAGATTTTTGGTACAATAATTAAAGATTTTTGCACCATGTGCCGACATGCATGTCGGAAGCAAAAATGAAAGGAAACAGGTCATGGGTATGGCTGCATCGCAGGCAAGATTTCTAGGTCTTACCGCGCGGAAAACAAACACCGAATATGAAGGTCAGCAGATCAACCAACAAAGAACAACTTTGGCAAACCAGACTGCTAACTACTATAACCAGTTACTTGGCATGACAGTACCTGTTCCGCCTTCAGTTGCTGATTATACAAAAACGGTTTATACATTTACAGACGGAGCATTGAATAACTCATTAACTTCACTGATTGCTCAGGTTGACGGTACTTATTTGGTAAGTTATACATCAACTTGGACAAATCCTCATTCAGTAGTGACTACAAATCCGGTATTATATACAAGAGCTGATAACAGTGCCGGAGGTTATGATTATCGCGTCGGTGCAAAAAAATTAAGATTGATGACAAGTTTGTCTGATACTCAGATTGATGCTTTGACAGAGACTGATTTAGATGCTCTTAAAGGTGACGATGAGTACATGAATACTTTGTCGTACGATCAAATAAGAAACTTGCTGAGAGAAGAACGTGATTATATAAAAGAATTAAATGATAAATTTGGTGAATCTCAAAATGGCTGGATGGTAAGATATGTAAAAAATACGTCAACAGACACTTGGGTTCCGTATTTTGTAAATTTAGATGTTTTAGAATCTCCAAATACCGTATATTCTGATACTGGTACATCTCAAAGTGCAATTCAGACATATACAGTAGGTGCCGCAAAAGAAACAGAAGAAATAAAAGGTGTTACAGCTCGTATGGAGCAAGATGCTACAGGTCGTATTATTAATATTACGTTAAAAATCGGTGAACCTGATGAAGTTACATATGCTGTTACAACCAATACTGTGACTGATCAGGCTAAGTACGACGATGCTATGAACCAGTATGAATACGACAAGTATGAATACGATCAATCAATACAAGAAATTAACGCTAAAATTGAAATTATACAAGCAGAAGACAGAACTCTTGAATTACGCTTGAAACAGCTCGATACTGAACAAGAAGCAATTCAAACAGAAATGGATGCTGTTCAAAAAGTAATTGAAAAGAACACCGAATCTACATTCAAGACATTCGGTTAATCAAAGTTGAAAAGTTGAAAGGTTTGGGGGTTGAAAAATTATCTAACCTTTCAACCGGTGAATATTTTTGTTTCCAATTTTTACGACCAATTTTTGGTCGTTTTTTATTATTCGGTTTGTACTGATAGATTCATAAATTCGATGTCGTCATAATCAATGTGGTCAACTTGTTTGACGTTATGGCCTGTTTTTATTGTAACTTCGTTAATTCCTGCACGTACAAGATTATTGGGCAGACGAATTTTTTGATTATCTCCGTTCAGTCTGATTTCAGCAATTTTTTGACCGTTAAAATAGACTTCCGGAGGGGTTGCATATGATGTTGTTATGGAATTTTGGTTTAATGAACGTGCCATAAGACTGTCAATTCCGATAATAGAACCTATGACAAGATAGTTTTTTTTCATAATGGCATTTTGTTGTATGTTGAATGTTTTCGTATAAAATGGTCCGATTGAGCGGCCTTTAAATTCACCTGAATTGGCGGATTCTTTGCAGAAGTTATCATCTCCGAGATGGAACAGCTCTGTATCAATTATTATATCTTGCAGGTTACTTTTTTCAATGCCTATAACAAGCGGACGAGCTGCAAGTTGATCATTTACTGTAAGAGAAAATGGCCTGTAGCCCTCTTTTTGTACAGAGATAATTGAATCATCATCGAATCTTGCATTTAAATCAAATCTGCCGTTTTCATCAGTATATGTTGTGTAATCGTGTTCGGGGATGTAAACTTTGGCATTTGGAATGGGTGTGTTTGTTTTTTGGTCGATGATTTGGCTGCTTGCAGCGAATGCAGGAAGTGATAAAAATATTAGTAATATCAATATATTTCGCATAGAACCCTCAATTCTTTATTAATAATAAAATTTTAGAATGCAAATATAAGAGTTATAACGGTCAGGAGAGGATTTTAAAGTATATATAAAATATTTTTAAAATAATATTTGAAATTTAAAATGTTTTTGCTAGAATAGATGAGTAAAAATTAAATATGAGCAGAAGTGATGAAATTGGTAGACGTGCTAGACTAAAAATCTTGTGTGGGCAACCAGGTGCGGGG
>CAMVQX010000156.1 GCA_947169755.1 uncultured bacterium | reverse complement strand
TTAGCAATTTGAGGGCTGTTGTGATAGAAGTCAATTGCGTGGTTACAGTATTCAATAGCTGATGCGTAATTATTTTCCTGATATTGTCTTTGTGCAATATCAAAGAATTCATTTGATTTAATTTCGCAAAGGTTAATATATTCTATACCGTTCTTAGCAATTACATTATCAGGATCGCTTGTAAGCGCTTTTTGTAAAGCTGTTCTTGCTGTTCTGAATTGTTTGTTGTGAACAAGAATTTCACCCAAATACAAATCATCATCAACATTGTCTGAGAAGTTTACTGCATTTTCAAAAGCATAAACCGCATCTTTTTCTCTACCCAAAGCTAAATAAGCTTCACCTTTAAGAACGTTATCCATAACAGAATTGCCTGCTGTTTGAACAATATAGTTCAAGCTTTCTTCTGAAATTGGATCTTGGTGAATTAGTCTTGCTAATTTCAATTTTGCCAAGTGAAGTTCCAAATCTTCAGGACACTTTTCAATAGCTTTGTTTATATAGTCATATGCAAGATATACTTCACGGTTTGTTGTGATTCTGTTATTTTCACCACGGTCTTTTGACATTTCGTAATATGTATTTGCTAGACCGATAATACCGTCGTCATTATATTTTGCATCACCGACTAATTTTGAATAATAATCTAATGCTTGGTCATATTTTCTGATATGCAAAGACATATTTGCAACTCTTAATACGCTTTCCAAGTTATTTGGAGTAATTGCAAGAGCTGTTTTCAATTGTTCAATTGCAAATTCTTCATCTGCACGGTTTTCGTAAACTGTTGCAAGGTTCAAGTATGGTCTGATGTTTTCAGGTTTTACTTTTTGCGCTTTCTTAAACGAATTAATTGCAGCGGCTTGGTTACCTTGCTTCAAGTATAATTCACCTTGTAAAGTCAATGCAGGAGATGAATTTGGATTTACGTGCAATGAGTGGTTAACCCAAGTAAGAGCTTTTGAATAATTACCTCTTCTTGTTTCAACTTGGCACATATGATACCATGCTGTTGGGTTGTGAGTATTGTATTTCATTGCTTTCATGAAATTATCTTCAGCACCGTCAAGGTTACCGTTCATCATTTCTATCATACCAATGTTATCGTATGCATTTGCAAAACCCGGGTTAATCTTTAATGCAGTGTTGAATAAATCTAAAGCATCTGCTTTGTTACCCAGTTTTAATGTTGCAATACCCATAGCATTGTATGCTTGATAATAATTTTTATCTAAATTTACTGCAGCAACAAATTCTTTTATTGCTGTATTGATTAAACCTCTTGTTGTTTTGATATAATCAACGTCAGATGCTGTTTGACGTTGCATAAATACATATCCTTGTGCATAGTGAGCAATTGGATTGTTTGGATGTTTTGCCAACAATTTATCCAACTCAAATTGTGCCGGCTCTAACATGTGTTGTTTTGCCAAAGATACTGCTTTCAAAGCTATCAAATCCGGATCGCCCGGTTTTTGATTTAATAATTCCTTTAATTTCAAATCCGCTTCATCGCAATGGTTGTATTCTATCAATCTTGCTATTTCGGGGTAAGGTTGAGAGATAGATTTGATTGGTGCTACTTTTGCTTCTGTGTAAATATCACCTGTATTTGCAGTGTATTTTACTTGAGCTTGCAATTCTGTTGCATTTGCACTTGCAGACAATGCAGCCATAACGACAATTGATGATATTAACAATTTCTTATAATTCATTTGTTTCTCCTGGAGTTTACAATTTTCCATTTCTTCCAAAAATATTGTATAATAGTCAATATAAAAAAGCAATAATATAAATGGTGTATAAACTTTATATTATTTTTCTCTAATATTATGGGTATTAACACAATTTCAAAACAAGATTTAGATGATTTTAAATCGTATATAATTGCGGAAAAGAATTTTTCCAAACATACTGCAAAAGCTTACTATTCAGATATTTTGAGCTTTTTAATTTGGCTTGATGAAACTTCTTGTGAAGAGGTTGATTTTTCAAAAATTCGTGATTATTTGCATTTTATACAAAAATTTAATTATAAAAAAACAACAATTGCCCGTAAAATTGCATCTTTCAGAACTTTTTATAAATTTCTTTACAGGGAACATAAAATAGATTCAAATCCTGCAACAAATCTTAACAACCCCAAACGTCCAAAATCTTTGCCTAAATTTTTAACTCCGGACGAAATTGAAAACATTTTAAATAATATAAAAATAGATACACCGTCAGGATATAGAAACAGAACTATTTTAGAGCTTTTATGGGCAACCGGAATGAGAGTTTCGGAACTTGCGGGGCTTAATTTTGGTGATTTGGATTTGGAACAAAATGAAATAAAAGTTTTTGGTAAAGGTTCAAAAGAGCGGATTATTCTTGTTTCAGACAGGGCGAAAGGGTTTTTGGAGCGATATATTGACAGCGCAAGAGATTTAATTCCAAAAGGGTTTCCTTGTCCTGACAAAAATGAAAATTCGCCGGTGTTTATTAACAATACCGGTTATAGACTTCAAACAAAAACTATTAGAAATGTTATAAATAATGTTGTTGAGCAAATAAATTTACCGAAACATGTTACTCCGCATGTTTTTAGACATAGTTTTGCAACTCATTTAATTGAAAACGGGGCTGATTTAAGAGTGGTACAAGAACTTTTGGGACACGCAAGTATTTCTAACACACAAATTTATACACATGTTTCTACTCAACATTTAAAAGATGTGTATAATGAAACACATCCAAGAGCTTAAAGTTTTGCTATTTTCATTTTAAAAACATTTTCCAAATTTATATTGTTTATTGTTTCTGATATTAATTCACTTGGATCTGTATCATTCTCAAAAAATGGTAAAACCCCAAGAATTTTTGCACCGGAATATTCTTCTATCAGCTTTGGCAACAATCTTTTTTCTTCTGTGTAATCATTTACAATAACACCGTTTATTTCTATATCCATTTCTTTTGCTCTGTTTATTGACAAGAGAATGTTATTTATATCGGTACTTTGCGCAGAAATTGCAAAAATTAACGGAATATCCAGTGTTTTTACCAAATCATCTTCTAAAAAATCTTTTGCTATCGGTGTTCCAAAACCTGACATTCCGTCTACTATTAATATTTCATTTCTGTTCATTATACTTTGGTATTTTTGCAGAATTATCGACTGTTCAAGAACCAAACCTTCTGACGCTGCAGACAAAAGCGGTGAATCTTCTTTTTCCAGTCTGTATGTAAAATATGTATTTATGTACTTGTCAACTGTTTTTATTATTGCCAAATCTTTTGATTCTTTTAGATTTACACCAGTTTCAATTGGTTTGTAAACTCCGCAGGAAAAACCTAAACTTTGCATTGTTCCTACAATTCCGGCTATAACTAATATTTTATTTTTATTTCCTTGTGATCCTGTAATATAAACATTTGGCATGGCAACATATTAGCATAAAAAGTAAAATTGTTTTTTGTAGAAAA
>CAMVQX010000155.1 GCA_947169755.1 uncultured bacterium | reverse complement strand
TACCTTTTATTGCCGGAACTTCAACAGCAAATGAAGCTTATGCGGCTTGGAAAGCAAGGATTCCTTTAATTAAAATTTATCCGATTACGGCGTTGGGCGGTGTTATGTATTTGGAAGATTTACTTAGACCCATGCCTTTTTTAAATATTATGCCTCTTGGAAATGTAAAAATTGATGAGGTTAAATCATATATTGATATTGGTGCAAAAGTTGTTGGAGTAGGCAGAGATTTGTATGATGGTTTATCTTTATCGGAGATTACTAATCGTGCCAAAAAGGTTGTAAATAACTTAAGGAATTAGTATGGAATTAGATATTATCACAATTGGGGAATGTCTTATTGAATTATCTGCTAATGCAAAAATGCTTGATGCAGGCTGTCTTTATAAATATTACGGAGGTGATGCGCTTGCAGCCGGCATCGCTGCTTCCAGAATGGGCTCTAAAGTCGGATTTATAACAAAAGTCGGGAATGACCCTTTTAAAGATTATTTGCTTGACAGTTGGCAAAATGAAGGTCTTGATATTTCTCAAGTAAAACTTGCTGATGAGCAAAATGGTATGTATATAATAGGTCGTCCTTCAATTGATGAAAAAGAAATTCTCTTTTATCGCAAAAAAATTGCACCGACAAAATTATCCATTGATGATATTAATAAAGAATATATCGAGTCTGCAAAAATGTTGTATCTTACCGGAATTACTCAATCACTCTCTCCGTCAGCTAACGAGGCAGCTGAATATGCATTTAAACTTGCAAAAGAAGCTAATATTCTAACTGCATATGATCCTAATTTCCATCCTTCTATCGTGTCTGCAGAGACGGCAAAAGAAAATTTCTTTAGGGTTGCACCTTACATTGACATTTTATTTATGAGTACAAAGCATGATGCAGTGAATATATTGGATATTGATTCTGCAGAGAATATTGTTAAAAAAATATGGGATATGGGTATTCAAACTGTTATATTGAAATCCGGTGAACAAAAATGTTATTATACCGGCTATAACGGCAATATATTTAAAACGGATTTTTATACTGATGATTATATAGATACGACTTGTTCCGGTGATGCGTTTAATGGCGGTTTTTTGCATGCAATAAGACAGGGCTTTACGCATGCAGAAGCGGTGAAGTTTGCATCTATAGTCGCCGGGCTTCAAGCTAAAGGTATAGGGGCAATTAAATCTATTCCTTACAAAGATGAAGTATATTCAATATATAGGAGCAATAATGGTTAAAGCTGTTATTTCAGGTTATTATGGTTTTAAAAATTTCGGCGATGAATCGATTTTGTCAGTATTATGTAATCATCTTAAATCTTTAAATGTCGATGTTACAGTATTATCCTGTGATACTGAATATACATCTGCTTCCAATTTGGTAAAGGCAATTAACAGATTTGATATATTTAATGTCATAGGTACTATTAAAGAATGTGATGTTTTGATTTCCGGCGGCGGAAGCCTTTTGCAAGATGTAACAAGCTTTAACAGTCTTATTTACTATTCATTTATTATAGCTTTGGGAATTATTTTCAATAAAAAGGTAATAATTTTTGCACAAGGAATAGGTCCTTTGCGCAAAAATATTTCAAAATTGTTAGTCAAAAATCTTTTAAAACATTGTTCTTATATATCTGTTCGTGATGAAAAAAGTCAAGAACTCCTGAATGAATGGAATATTACCTCGGATTTAGTCTGTGATCCGGTATATTCGATTGATATAAGTTCTGGTAGAGGGTTTGGGACAGTTGGTGTGCAATTGAGAGATTTCAGTTCAATGAACTATAATCTTTTGCAAAAACTCGCTCAATTAATTTGTGCTAAATTCTCTGATAAAAGAATTGAGGTCTATTCTCTTCAACATAAAGTAGATTTTTCTGTTTGTTCAAAATTTGTATCTTTAGTTAAAAATATTAAGCCTGATATTGATATCAATATCGTAAGCGAAGACATTATAAATAAAATTTCTCATTTAGAGTATTTTATAGGTATGCGTTATCACTCTCTTCTTGTTGCTTTAAAAGCAGGTGTTAAAACTTGTGCAATAAATTACGATATCAAAGTTGATAAAATTGCGTCAGAATATAATATTCCAAAAATTTCAATGACTGCTGATGAAAATTTTGAAAAAATTTATCAAGAGCTTTTGGCTCTTGATACTGAAAAGATATATAATTTAGCGAATTCAAAGAAATTTAATTGGACCGAATTTGATAAGGTTTTATGATTCTTCTTCTTTGAAATATTTGTTATATTTATCTTTTACGGCATTATCGAATTTTAAGTCTTTATGTTTAGTCATCTGTTCAGATTGGGTATTAAATTCTGAGGCTGTAATTTTACCATCCTTTGTTCCGCTAGCATCAAATGTTGCAATGACTGCCCCCATTTCTTTCCAATCAATAAATCCATCTCGGTTTTGGTCAATTTTCCTGAATGCTACTTTCGCTATATCATCAGCATTATCTACATTTTTGAATTTCCCGTGTAGTTCGTGCTTAACGAATTCATCTTCAGAAATCAGACCATCATTGTTTCCGTCTGTACCTTTAATATAATTTTTACCAGCAGTGCTAATTGCTTCTTTGTAATCACTTTCTGCTCCATCAAGTTCGATATCAGTTCTGTCACCATTACCAAGTTCATCTAATTTCTCATCGAATTCTTTACCTTTGGCTTTGTCTCCTTCTTCACCTAATTTTGCGGTCTTATATCCTTGTTCATCTACTCGCTTTTGTTCATCTAAATCAATTTTTTTTGTAGTTGTACTTGTAGTAGATGTCGTATTGAAATTATAACTACCGTTCAATAATCCCCAAGGGTTATTTTGGTAATTACCGCTTGAAACAAATTGTTGGCCTGATGCAAATGCTTGCTGCATTCCAAACATTGGGTTCATACCGCCAAATACGCTACAACCGCCCATGTTGTATCCGTCCATTCCAAATGGACTTATACCACCCATTCCAAAGCCGGGCATCCCAAATGGCCCCATGCCACCCATGCCGAACGGACTCATACCTGGCATACCAAATCCGCCCATACCATAAGGGTTCATACCGCCCATGCCCATACAACCACAACCGCCAAATATACTGTTATTTGAATTCATTGCGTGCCACATCATACCCATGCCTGCAACGCCCATTGCGGTAGCGCCGGTGGCTGTCATTACTTTACCGACAGTATTACCGCTTTTATTAAAGAAATTACCTATTTTGTTGAAAATCGTCATAGTTATCTCTTAATATATACCTTATATATATAAAGTATTTACTTATTAAAAATTTTTTCAATTTATAAAAATTGTTACATTTGTTAATAATTTCTCATGGCAAATTTTTATGTTGACTTTGTCAATATTTTATAATACCATTAACACAGATGCCCTGGTGGCGGAATCGGTAGACGCGTCGGACTTAAAATCCGGTCAGAGTTAAATCTGGTGCCAGTTCAAGTCTGGCCCAGGGCAATTTTAAGACTCGAGAGAGTCTTTTTTTT
>CAMVQX010000154.1 GCA_947169755.1 uncultured bacterium | reverse complement strand
GCTTCCGGAGTTTCAAAAATATTTTTAATTCTCTCATCTGCGACAGAAAACCCTAAAAATCCCGCAAGCAAACCTTTATCCGTACCATGACCTTTTCCGGTATGAGCGTATGAATTGTAAAGTTTAAATGTAATTTTATCCGGTTTTGCATTATAAATATTGCGTGCCAAAAGCCCTAACCTAACAGCGCCTGCAGTATGAGAGCTTGACGGCCCTGCCATAATGGGTGAAATTATATCTATTATTGAAGGTTGCCTCATAATAAAATTGTATCACTTCACCTTGAAATGTAAACAAATTGTAAAAAATTAGCAAAAATACAACTTTAAATGTTTTTATATATATGTAGAAAGTGTAGGTGTTATGTTTAGTCCTGAGTTTATGAGATATTTGATTAATTATCAAAAATCAGATTTCAAACCTGAAGATACAAAGAAACAAATTCGTTTCAAAAACAACGGTTCAGGTAAATTAGCCGATATTTTGGTTATAATTAACAAATAGCTTAAAAAATTTCCTTGTCGTTTGGAAATTTACCCGATTTGACATCACTGTCAAATTCTTTAGCACAATTTATTATGAACTCTTTCATATCGCCGTATTTGCGGGCAAATTTTGGTGTGAAATCAGAATATTTGCCAAACACATCATCAGACACGAGAACTTGAGCTGTACAGAATTTACCTGCACCGCAAGAAATTGTCGGAATTGTTAAATTTTCTGTTATATATTTAGCGGCATCCTGAGGCACCATCTCCAAAACAATTGAAAACGCACCTGCTTTTTCAAGTTCTTTTGCCTGTTTTAAAATTTCTTTTGCAGCTTCTTTTGTTTTCCCTTGAATTTTGTATCCGCCAAGAGTATTTAGAAATTGCGGAGTAAAACCAAGATGTCCCATTACAGGAATTCCCGTCTCAACAAGGCGTTTCACAACAGATAAAATGTATTCGCTATAACCTTCAATTTTTACCCCGTTAGCACCGCATTTTATCATTTCGCCACAATTTTTTACGGCAGATGAAATATCTGTATGATAGCTTAAAAAGGGCATATCAGTGATAACCATAGCATTTTTAACGCCTTTGGCAACTGCACGGGTAAAAATTTTCATCTCATCAACCCCAACGGAATGAGTAGTTTCGTACCCGAGTGCGACCATTGCCAAACTATCACCTATTAGAATAACGTCAATTCCGGCTTCATCAAGATATTTTGCAGTTGAGTAGTCATACGCTGTCAGAACAGAAAATTTTTCACCGGAATCTTTTATTTTTTGGATAGTTTTTACAGTTACTTTAGACATGCCTGTTTTTCAGCCTCTTTACGAAACAAACCTTTTTCGGATTTCATTTCTCGCCTGTACCAATAGTATATAGCTCGTGCAACACGATTTGAACTGTGTCGTACAAGACCTTCCTTACTATCTTCAATAAGCTTTTTAGGGAACACTTTTACACCTGTTCTGCGAAGATTTTCAGCATCAAGTTTAACCGGATACGAACCGGATTGTTCATATTTTTTAGCCATATTTGAAGGTAAAAAGTCGTTTACAAGTACGGTATCAATAATTCTTCTTCCGCCGGCATGAGATATAAGAGCGTTAACATGGTCTGAAACAGAATAATTATCAGTTTCACCGGGTTGAGTCATAATGTTACATACATATATTTTTTTAGCGTTTGCTTTTGCAATTTCTTCAGAAATCTCTTGAATTAAAAGATTAGGAATAACGCTTGTGTAAAGACTCCCCGGACCAAGAATTATCAAATCGGCTTCTTTTATAGCTGTAATAACATCACTGAGAGCACGGCAATTTTGAGGGTCAGTAAATAATCTTTTAATCTTACCATGTGCTTCAGGAATATTTGATTCCCCGTGGATTATTCTTCCGTCTTCCATTTCCGCAACAAGCTTCATATCATCTAATGTTGATGGTAAAACTCTCCCTCTGATAGATAAAACATTTGAAGATTCTTTTACTGCACGGACCAAATCGCCGGTAATAGAGCATAACGCCGTTAAAAACAAATTACCAAAGCTGTGTCCTTCAAGACCTTCACCGGATTTAAAACGGTATTGAAATAATTTTGTAATCAAGTCCTCATCGTCAGCCAGTGCTGCAATACAGTTTCTTATATCACCCGGAGGGAGTATGCCCATTTCTTCACGAAGTCTGCCTGAACTCCCGCCGTCATCTCCAACGGTTACAACAGCTGTGATATTATTTGTTATATGTTTTATTCCTCTCAAAAGCATCGAAAGTCCTGTGCCACCACCTACTGCAACAATTTTTGGACCTCTGTTTAATTTGCGTCTGCGGTATAATGCTTCTAATAATGAGTGCTTATCACTGCCTTCTATCATAGATAGATTAGTTTTTTGCCAACCTTTAAAAAATATACCTGCGCCAAACATTACAATTCCAAAAGCAACCCATTCCGTTGAAATATTCATTGCAACATTGCGAATAAATTCCATTGTATAAAAAATAGGTTTAATATCAAATAATATTAACACGCCCAATGTCATTAAAATTGAGCCTAAAAAGATAAGTGCAAACCATCTTTTTACTTGCAAACCGGGAACCAGCCACATCATATCTTCCGGCATTTTAACATTTTTTCGTATATTCTTAATTTCCATTTTAATCCTCTAATCTACCCAGCCTGAAAGGCAAGCATTTTTATAATTTACAGGAACAGGTGTTATAACTTCCCTTGCCTGCTTTATTAATTCCAAAGAATTTGATAATCTGTTTGAAAAATGGATTGTATCAGCTTCTACAACAGTTTTACCACCTTCAACATTTGAAACCTGTGAAGTAGATAAAAGTTGCTTCAACCTTTGGATTTCCATTTCTGTATTTTCACTGTCACGTGCAATTGTATTTACAGTTCCGTCAACATTATACATTTTTTCAAGACAAACTTCCTGTGCCACAGGAATATTTATTAACTCACCTGTTTTTTGAGTGATTTCACCTGTTGCTCCATAATATACAAGCCATTTAGAACATTTTTGTACCGCTTTTGCAACAGAACAAGCAAAAGAAAAATCTGTTGCACATTTTTTGTACATTGCGCCGTGCGGGCGAACATGTTCAATTTCCATATTAAAAGTTTTTGCAAATGACATCAAAGCGCCGACTTGATAAACAACAAGCGCTTCAATTTCATCTTCTGTCAAATCCATTTCGTGATACCCAAAACCTTGAATATCGTCAAAACCGATATGCGCACCGACAACAACATTTTTTTCTTTAGCTTTTAGCATTGCGTTTCTGATAGTCAAAGGATCTCCGGCGTGGAAACCGCAGGCAATATTTACAGAGCTTGCATAATCCAACAAATCAAATTCACTGTTATTTTTGTAAATACCGAAGCTTTGCGCCAAATCGATATTAAAATCTATATTTTTAATTGACTTTTTTTCAATAGTTTCTTGCATAATAAATCCCTTATTTTGATGAGAATATTATAGCAAGTAAAAGATTTATTGCTACTATCTTTACATAAAATTTATAAACGTTACAAAATTATAATTTTGTTGCGTT
>CAMVQX010000153.1 GCA_947169755.1 uncultured bacterium | reverse complement strand
TGATCAAGTTTTGCTTCTAAGACTTTTAATTTGGCTTGCCGCTGCTGCAGCATTTTGGTCGTTGGCGATTCAGGATCTAAATCATTTCCAACCTGAACCAAATCACTTACAGACGCCGATAAGCTCATCTTTGTCTGAGTTATCAACTGGATTTTATATTCCAGATCCAACTTTTGATGCTGGAGGTAAATTAATCTGATTTGTGATACTAACAATCCCATTTTGTATTTCCTTTTTACCTTGTTTCATTGAGGTTGTTACCTCTTAAGAAGGTGTGCTGATTATTTTCTGCTATCAGCTGTTCCATCTTCTGAAACTGATGGCGATGGTAATTCAATCTGTATTGAGCCATCTTACGTTTCTTGTTCATTGTCAGAAAACTTTGAATACCTTCTACAAATGATTCTGACATTGCTTTTATAGGATTCTTTCTTATTAGAAAGTTTTTTGAATATATCAAGAAATCTATTAATCTTTTTATATTCATTTCTAAAGTATCACGAAGCATTTTTCTTCCTTACACTTTAGACCTACATGTATATTAAAACAATTTGTTTTCAAGAATTGCCATGATTTGGAAATCTTTGTTAACATGTCTTAACATTTCGGTCTTACTATATTACACACTTTATAACGGACAAAATTCAAAAAACTTTAATGAAAATTAAAATTTGTAAATTTTATCTGAATACAACACTGCCTCCATCTAAAGGAGGCAGAAGAATTACATATTTTGAACGGCTTTGCTGTCGCTTTCTATAGATTCTTTCAGCATTTTCTTAACAACATCGCCTTGAGTATCAAGCATTTTACATACTGTTTCAATATTTCTAACTTTATTAGCCAATATTGCATCGGCATTAGCGGTTATTTTACCGGTAACATTTTGATAAGCCGCCAAAGCAGCAGATGATGTACCTTGCATCAAGTTACCCATAACCATTGCCGGCAAACCGTATTCACCTAAATAAGGAGCTGCAGCCTGCATAATGCCGCCCCACCCGGAAATAACACCTGCAACCGGCAATACAACGTTTTTCATAGAAAATCCGTAGCCGTTAGCAGCACCGAGCCCGTAAGCTGCAGCGCTTGCTACATCGGCAAGTCCGCCAATACCTGATGCATAACCGGTCGCAGTACCAAAATCAGAACCCCAACCATTCATAATTGCAGCTGCGCCGCCTGTGGCGTATCCGTCTAATCCCCAGGATACCGGAGCTGCTCCATTTGGGAAACCTGAATAGTTGTATAAAGAATCTATACCAAAAGATGAACCTCCGTTAAATCTTGACGCATAAGATGTCCCCGGTACATTCATCGTTTCTGACGCACCAAAAACAGTCGCAAATGATGACGGAGCTAACAAGCTTGCCAAGTTGTATAAGAAACCACCTGTTGCTTCAAAACCTGTGCCCTGACCGCTTCCGGAAACTGTCAAATCACGCAATTTGTCGTATGTTTCCCAAAGCTGTGCTTTTGCATCGGAACTTGCCGAACCGAATTTGTTTGCTATTACTAAATAACTGTCATTTTTGTACGCCATATTAACCTCTATTCAAATGTCTTAAATGTAGATTCAATATTCTTATCAATAACTTTCTTAACCGCTTCCATTTCTGTTTGTAAAGCTTCTTGCTCTGTATCAAGCTGTCTTAAACGAAGTTCAAGAGTCCTGTCTTGTTCTTGAAGTTTTTTAGTTTTTGCATTTATATCCGCAATCTTTTTCTCATATACTTCCATTGCATAATGATACTGATTCATTGCATCATTATAAGCATTTTCATCTGTTATCGTTTCTGTATTCAATGCATACACTGCAGTAGAATCTTCATAACGAATTGACTGCGGGCGACCGGAATTATCTAAGTCAACAAACGCCTTTTGAGTAACTTCTATCTTTGTTGAAAAAGGCTCTGCATAATACATGGTTAGTTTATCTTGGTTTTCGGTCGGTTTTGTATGATCTTTAGCACTGTTAAACGATTTTTCCAAATCATCTAATGTAGCATAATACCTTGTACCTTGGAATACCCATGTATAAATTTGGCTTGCCATTTGATCTTCCGGAACTCTACCGATACTGCTGTTTGGGAATCTGTTCCTTATTTCTTTTAATGCTAATACCTGATCGGTATCCGTTTCATCATACGCAGTAACTTCACAGTTTCCGACAAATTGTGGAACACCATTTTCTATATAAACCTGCGGATTGTTCTTTTTAGTTTCTATACCTGTGAAAACATCAGAAAAATGGTGATGTGTAATCATATAGTTAAATCCCTCTGAATCATTGTTAATAGGATCCATAAGCGTAATTGTTTCAGTATTTGTACCGTCCTTATATGAATATTGGAAAGTTGTGAAATCTTGAGTGCTTGGTGCAGTCGGTACTTCCAACGCCAGCAAATCATTAAACGTATTAGCACTAATATTTGCCAAAGCTGTACGTGCTTGGTTTACTTGCTGTCCTTCATATTCAACGTTTGTCTTTCTTGCTGTCAAAGCCAACCATCTGGCTTGCGAAGCTGCCATACCCATAGGCACTCTCCTTCTGTTTTTATATCTACCCATGAGGGTTATAATGTTTGTTTCGGAAAAGTCAATATTTCCCATGTAGATTATACGGTATCTGACTTGTAATTAATAGTAAAATCAAGAAAAATCATACATTTAGAGGAGTAAAATATAAGTAAAAAATTTTTTGAATTTAGATATTTATATAGCAATTGTAAATTTTTCTTAACATTTGTCATTAAAAAAGGCAATTTTTTGGGAATTAAATACTTAGTATATACATAAGGAATATTAAGGATTACTTTCTCAATAGGAATCACAAGGGAGGATCTTCATGGCTATAGGAGCAGAAGACTACATTGACCAACTGCTGGTCAAAAAATACGCAGAAGAAAAAGTTGATAACCACGATAACATGGAATCAATGGTTGACCCTGAAAAAATGATGGGTGCAATGAATGATTATGCCAGCATGTACCGCAACATGATGACATTGAAACAAAGGTTGAATATCGCTTGCTACGCAATTAATGCACGTACTGCAAGATACACAAAAACTCGACCAAGATAAATTTTCCTGTCCTTTCTTTTTGGTGTAAAATAGTCATCAGAAAGCGAGGGCAAAATGGCGGGAAAAATAATCCTGGCTTCTTCTTCTCCCAGAAGAGCCGATATTCTGAAAAGGACAAAAATTGAAGTTGAAATTATGCCGTCCCCGTATATTGAAGATCATACGACGACGGCTTTTTCCTATGAATTTGTAGAAAACCTTGCTTATAATAAAGCAAAAGCACTTGTACCATTTGTAGAAAAACCGTCATTGATAATCGGGGCAGATACAGTTGTTGTTCTTGATAATGAAATTTTAGGGAAACCTGACGGACGCCAAGGCGCTTTTGAAATGCTTAAAAAATTATCCGGGAAAACTCATTTTGTCGTAACAAGCATAGCGGTAGTAAACTCTGAAACCGGAGATTATAAAAAAAATTCAACAACAAGCTACGTTACTTTTGAAAATTTATCAGATGAGCAGATAAACTATTATATAGATAA
>CAMVQX010000152.1 GCA_947169755.1 uncultured bacterium | reverse complement strand
TTGAGTTTATCTTGCGGATTTCCCAATATTTCAAGAACCCGTAAAATTCTATCCAAGCCGAGATTTACACAAAATCTGTCTTTTGACGTTAATAAACTGAACGCATCATCAAAATTCATAATTATAATATATCATATTTGCACTAATTTAATAAATATGTTAAAAAAATAGTATGAAAAAAACAGTTATTGCATATTTACATACACATTGGGACAGAGAATGGTACAGGGAATTTGAGGTTTTCAGGCTTAGATTATTGCGTGTTTTCGATAATATTTTGAATATGCTCGAGCAGGAAAAAATTCCTTCATTTTATTTTGACGGTCAGGTCAGTGCAATGCTGGATTATTTGGAATTACGTCCCGAAAGAGAAGTTCAAATCAGAAAATTTATAAAAGAGAAAAAACTTTTTATAGGGCCTTTTTATACTTTAATAGATGAATTTTTAACAGACAAAATTACTTTCAAAAAAAACTTAGAAATCGGCTTAAAAATTTCAAAAGATTTTGGCTGCAGTGATTTTATAGGATACCTCGCCGATACATTTGGGCATAGCCAAAATACCCCTTCAATATTAAAGGAATTCGAAATTGACAAGTGTGTCGTCTGGCGCGGATGCCCTGATTTACCATCCGAATTCAAATTTAACGGAATAAATACTGTAAATTTAGTCAGAGGCTATTTTATGGATATTTTTTCTTCAAATTTACCAATTGAAAAAAAAGCTGTTTGGTTAAAAGAAAATCTCGATAAAATTGCTGAAAAATCAGGAGAATATCTGCTTTTACCAATCGGTGCAGACCATTTAGGGGTAGAGCCAGATATAGCGGAGCAAATAAATGAAGTTAACAAACTTTTAAATGACTATGAAATAAAGCTATCAAATCCGTTTGAATACTTTGATTTAGTAAAAAATAACTTTAAAACCGAATGGAATAATGAACTGAGAGATAACAGCAAAACTTTTATCCTGCAAGGCTCGTTCTCATCGAGAACTCGCATAAAACAATATAATACGAAAGCAACTTACATTTTGGAACAGGCTGATAATTTACAAAAAAAATACGGAAATAATTACTCATCCTCAATCGAATATGCATACAAATTATTATTACAAAATCAAGCTCACGATGGCATATACGGATGTTCAACGGATTTGGTACACAAAGAAAATATTATACGTTACGAAAAAATAATACAAATAGCAAATACTATAATTGAAGAATTAAGATTAAAACACAACTTTAAAACACCTGTTATGCTAAGCAAAGAACTGTTACCGGAATACAAAGTTATAGGAAAATATTTTGGGGTTGAGAACTCACTGCTATACGATACCCAGAAAATACCGGTAACTGAAGATTTTTCAGATATGTATATTCTAAAAAAATCTTCTGCAACTGTTTCCGACCTTAAATTAGAAGTAAAAAACGGCAAAATATTTATTACAAATGGTAATAAACGCATTGAAACAGAATTTGTCAGATTCAAAGATGACGGTGATACTTATAATTTTGGGGCACTGGAAAATGATAAAGGCGAAACCGCAGAAATTTATTCATTCAAAAACAGTGTTATAAAAACAAACTTTTTTGATATTCAGATAGAATTTGGCGAAATGATTAATTTCAAAATCAAATGGGACAGCAAATTAAAAAATCACCTTTGGCAAGTAAAATTTAATTTGAAAGAACCTGTAACACAGACATTTTCCGAAGATTTAAACACAATCATAGAACGCAAATTTGATCCTGATTACGATATGAGAAAACATTTACCAAAAACCAAAGGAATTGAAGTAAAAACTAATTTTGCACCTATGCAAAGATATGTTGGAGCACAAGGTTTAGGAATAATTACCAACGGTCTAACCGAATACGAAGTTTATGGAAAATCTTTACTTATAACACTTCTAAGAAGTACCGGAATTATTTCAAACCCTAATAATCCTTCACGCTCAACTCCGGCCGGACCTCCGATTGAAGTTCCTGATGCTCAACAATTAGGAGAGAATTCTGCAGAATTTTCCGTAGCGTTTTTTGAGCCAAAAGATTATCAAAAATATATAGACATAGTATTTCCGCCATACATTTTATAACACTTCAAAACTCAACTCCCGAAGCAAAAGAAAAACGACTCGCGTATGCTCGTCGTTGGAAAATCAATAGGAAAAAGGGAAAGGAAAATTTTCTTTGCATTGCCCGCAATCACATATTGCGCCGCAATTGTAGTCCTAGGTATATGATGCTACCTCTTTTCTGAAATAGCATATTTATCTTTAATTTTTGTCTTTTCCTTTAGGTAAATTTTCTCTACCCAAATGTTTTGAACGAAGATTCAGTATTCTTTTGAATTACCTGCGAAACTGCGTCCAATTCTGTTGAAATTGCTCTTTGTTCTGTATCAAGCTGTTTTAATCGCAATTCCAAGTTTTTATCTTCAGCTTGAATTATTTCTATTTTTGCGTTTATCTCCTGTATTGCTTGGTCATATTGATATTTATCAAACTCATACTGATTCATAGCATCATCATAACGAGCCTGATCTGTAACTGTTGATGTCGTTAGGGCATAAGTAACTTCTGAATTTTCTATTACCGCACCTGTTGAATCGTGCTGAGGTATAGTTATGTTAATATAACGACCTGTACTGTCTTTTTCTATACGACAATCTCCAATCGCTTTTACTTCTTCGGCTTTTGTTTCACTGCCGATTTTGTAGCAGTTTATATTTGATTGCGAATTACCTGTGGCATCATCGTATATAGCATTTTCCAAATCTTGTAATCTGTAGAAATATGGCTCCCACTCTTCAGTAGTAGTATTTTTGATATACCTAACCATATAGTCGCCATCACCATATTTTTGCTGTAACAATTCAATATATAGATTTTCTTCTTTTAATAAGCCTCTTAATTGATCATCTGATAATGTATTCAAATACTCATCATCGCCTCTTATTGCAGCTAAATCAGTTTCGGATAAAGCATCAATAGCAGTATCACTACGAGTTTCCATTTTTCTCAGTTTCTGAGCTCCAACACGATATTCAAAGTTAGGATCAGTACCTGATTTATTTACAATACTTGTAGTTGCAGCAACAACTGAAAAATCATCAACCCATTGTCTCAAATAACTTACTTTATAGAGTCCGCCGCTTTGAGCAATCATTGCGGTTATTTGGTTTGTTAATGCACCATCCTCGAAAGTATAAACAGTTTTTGTGTAATCGTCAACTGATGGAGGTATAGGCACAGCCATTCCAAGCAAATCATTATAATAATTTGCAGACTGGTTAGACAATGCTGTTCTTTGTTGGTTAATTTGTTGACCTTCAAATTCAACATTGTTCTTTCGGGCTGTCAGACCCAAAAATCTGGCTTGTGATGCCGCCATTCCCATAGTCGTCGAACTTCCTTTCGTTGGTTTTTATTTCTATACCATGCATGTCGGCACATGTTTTTTAAAACTTTAATTTTATAACATTCCCTTGTAACATTTCGTTACAATAAATCTTAAAATAACCAACACTCTTGGCTTAGCCCTCGCAGTAAACGCCAACGTTCACAATAACAACGTAAACTC
>CAMVQX010000151.1 GCA_947169755.1 uncultured bacterium | reverse complement strand
GACAAGATTGATACTTATGTATTGAAGTTTAATCCTACTGATAAACGTATATCATTATCTGTCAGCCCTGATAAAAAAGAAGAGGAGTAGTCCAATCGGTTAACAGATAAGATTTAATTTACTGCTTTTTGCGGATTATAGTTTATAAAAAAAGGTTCATAATCATTTATTATGAACCTTTTTGACTATACAAAAATTTTAGCTGACAAAATAAAATTTTACGATTCATTAGCGCAAAATCCGTTTTTTGATATAAAAAATCCCTTCGCAGAACCGGTTGGTTTGACGATAATCTGGATTGAAGATGATGATTAGTTGTATATTCTTTTGCCGGTTTCTTTATCAAAAAGATAAATATCAGCAGGATTGATACTCAACTCCAAGTCCTTGTCAATTTCATAATTAGCGGGGAGTTTTGCTGAACATTTTTTATCACCGATATTAAAATAAGCGATTTTTTCACTACCCAAAAGCTCTGTTATATCAACTTTTACGTTTAATCTTACTTCTCCGTTGCAGACCATTTTTTCGGGTCGGATTCCGACAATAGCGTTTCCTTTTGTTTGATATGGGAATTCATTTGAATCTATAAAGTTCATTTGTGGAGAGCCGACAAAACCTGCAACGAACATATTTGCAGGGTTGTTATAAATTTCTTCAGGTGTATCTGCCTGTTGTATAACACCTTCATTCAATACTACAACTCTATCTCCCATAGTAAGAGCTTCTGTTTGGTCATGTGTTACGTATATAAACGTTGTTTGCAGTTTTTCATGCAACTTTTTAATTTCAGTACGCATTTGAACTCTGAGTTTTGCATCAAGATTTGATAAAGGTTCGTCCATCAGGAAGACTTTTGGATTTCTGACTATTGCACGACCTAAAGCAACACGCTGTCTTTGACCGCCTGAAAGTTGTTTGGGTTTTCTGTCTAAATATTCACCCAAATCGAGAATTTCGGCAGCTTCTTGAACTTTTTTCTCAATTGTTGCTTTATCAACTTTGCGCATTTTTAAACCGAATGCAATATTTTCTCTTACCGTCATATGCGGATAGAGTGCATAACTTTGAAAAACAAAAGCAATATCACGATCTTTTGGGTGAACATCATTTACTTTATTATCACCAATAAAAATTTCGCCGTCTGTAATATTTTCAAGTCCGGCAATCATTCTCAAAAGAGTTGATTTCCCGCAACCTGACGCTCCGACAAGAACGATGAATTCCTTATCTTTTATTTCCAGCGAAACATTGTCAATGACTTTTTTTTTGTCATAAATTTTAGTTATATTTTTTAATACAACATTACTCATCAGCTTGCCTCATAACAGGCAAAATCATATTGAATGTAGCGCCTTTCATGACTTCAGAGGTTACTCCCAAAGAACCACCCATTCGTTTTATAATTGTATGTGCTGTGCCGAGAGTAATTGAACGAACGATTGTTTTTTTATGTGCTTTATCCAATTGTGTATACGGCTCAAATAATCCGTTCATTTCACTTTCCGCAAATCCTATACCTGAATCAGTTATTGATATTCTGACATAAGAAAATGCATCTGCATTGTTTAAAATTTTAGCACCGCTTTTTTCAACAGTATCAATATCAGGATGATCGACCTTTATTGTAATTGTACCAACATCAGTCAATTTTATAGATGTATCCAAAATATTTTGTAATGCTATTTTTAAACAATTTTCATCAGAATATACAGTTTTTCTGTTAAAGTTTTCAAAATCATAATTTACTATCAGATTCTTTTCATTTAGACTTGCTTCGTTATTTTTTACAACTGTTTGAATTGCATTTACAAGGTCAAACGGCTCATTTTCATAATTAAATAGCGAAGATTCAGCTTGGGCAAATTCCAAAAATTTATCCATAAAGTACAAAAGTTCAGTGGAATTTTTGTTTATAATTTTAACGTATTTGTTTTGCTTTTCTGTAATTTCACCGCCCAAACCGTCTAATAATGCTTGTGAGAATCCGATTATTGATTGAATCGGAGATTTAATTTCGTTTGAAAGTTTTGTTAACATTATATTTTTTTCTTTGTTCAAACGACCTGTTTTTTCAGCATTGGAAAGCACGTTTGTCATTGCTGTTATGTCTCTGATTGTTATAAAATATTGATCAATATATTTTTTTGCATTCATCTCAACGAAAAATTCTTTTCCGTCAATCGTGAATGCACCTGTTACTACCGAGTTTCTTCTGGCAAAAGATTTTTCTGCAAGTTCTACTCCGTTTGCAACGATTTCGTTAAAATACAATCCTTTAAGATTTTTAATACTTGTTTCAAAGACAATTGAGGCTTTTTCGTTTGCCCAGATTATTCTGCCATCACTGTCAACAACGAAAACTACATCGGGTAAATTTTTTATAACCTCTCTCGGGTTTATGTTGCATAAAATGTTCGCGAAATTCATAGTTGCAATACTTTCCTTAATGTTGTATACTTTATATAACGTTTATATAATCTGCTCAGTTTGTACATTAAATATAACATAAACAACAGTTAGTAAAAATTTTTTTATTAATTTTTGTAATTTTTTGTTAACAAACTAGCAAAATTTTTTTTCTAAGTGTTTTAAATATAAGGATATATATTTAAGAGATAAGGAGTTAGTTATGAATGAAATTCAAAAAACCACTCCGGGTGTGGCACAACAACCGCAGCAAATTGAACAGGTAAAAACAGAAGTTCCGCAAGAGGTTCAAGCTCCTGTTGCAGAAACAGTTCAACCCGAAAAAGAAATTAAAGAAATTCCTGATAATCCTGCCGACAGATCTGTTGTAAAACCTGATAACCTTGAAACCGACTTGCAGGTATTGAATGATAATCCGAAATTAGTTCAAGCAGCTATGGAAGTTGGTGATTTAGCTGCAAAAAAATATGCTGAAGCTGGTGTTGAAAATCCTGAAGAGGAAGCAGCACGGGTTGCAGATGCTTTTGTTAAAGAATTTAAAAACTAATTATACAATATGCATTTTTAGTTGTCGTTTTTTAAAAAATCGACAACTGCTTTTAACCCTAATTTATAAGAGTTAGCGCCAAAGCCGGAAATTTGTCCTACGCAGACAGGTGCGAGGTATGAATTGTGTCTAAATTCTTCTCGTTTGTAGATGTTTGTCATGTGAACTTCTACCGTGGGTATATCAACAGATGCGATTGCATCTCTTATGGCTACGCTCGTGTGAGTGTACGCTCCTGCGTTTATTACTATGCCGTCAAAAATTTTGCCTGCAGAATGTATTTTCTCAACAATTTCACCTTCATAATTGCTTTGGAATGTTTCAATATCAACTCCTAATTCAAATGAATATGCATATAAATCTTTTTCCAAATCTTTTAAAGTCATGTTTCCGTATTTTTCTGGTTCGCGAAACCCAAGCATATTCATATTTACACCGTTCAATACAAGAATTTTCATGATTTACCTCAATCATTATTATAATATAAAATCAAGTAATTGTAAATTTTTATTAACTTTTAAATTACATGTGTAACAAAATTGGCATGCTTGCATTATCATGCATGTACAACTATCCCCAAATCTCCTCCCAAGATTATTGTTCTAGTCGCACAAAGTGTGTGACTTTTTTTTATGCAAAAT
>CAMVQX010000150.1 GCA_947169755.1 uncultured bacterium | reverse complement strand
CCGGTGGTGTCACTCCTGATGGTAGAGTTATAAAACCTGAAAGATATTTAAGCATTGATATCCCTTACGACAATCACCTTTCTTTTAGTCATACTTTGTATGAAAAGTCTATTACTTTAGATGGCGTTAAGAATGCTATTAGAGAACTATTTTTAGCTAGAAAACGAGAAATAGCTATAGATAGATATGCAAAAAATCCTACAGAACAAAATAAACAAGCTGCACTAAAATTGTTTCCCGAGGAACTTCAACAAAGTGTGAAAATGACATTGCGGGATGCCTTAGAAGCGTTTACCCGCGATGGAGTAACAGGATCGTGTAGATAGTTCTGCTAATTTCTTAACAATATCAGTTATTTAACAAAATTATTAAATAGATAAAAAGGCGGGTTATCCCACCTTTTTTATTTCTTTACAGAATTAATCAATCCGATAATATAGTATGTTAAAAATCCTGTAAAGGCGTTCATTGTTGCGCCCAAAACTCCCATAAATATTGAAAGTACCGTTAAGATAAAAAAACTCCCGTTACTGAGCAATATTCCTATTCCGTAGTTTGCTGCAATGTGGAAAAACTTCATCAACACAATTGAAATCGGGATATAAAAAATTGAAAATGCTAAATACCCTACAAATCCCGATATCGCACCGACGATTACACTGTCTTTTGTCTCTGATAACGTAAGGCAATTATACTTTAACAAGAGCCAAATTACGACAGGGGCTATAAAACAGGTCAAAAATATAAATGAATACGTTCCGACAATTGGTATTAACGTAACAAAGGCTGATGCAATACCGAAAAATATGCTTAATATAGAAATTTGTCTTAATAAAATATAATCAAGTTTCATAAAAATTATTTTACCATATTTGAACGTGTATGACAAATTGCGATTGCGATAGAATCTACTGTGTCGTCGAGCTTTGGCAGTGTATTAACGCCTAAAGAAATTTTTACCATATGCTCGACTTCTTTTTTATCAGCTCTTCCGTAACCTGTCAAAACCTGTTTGACCTCTATTGGAGTGTATTCAAAAGTCGGTATATTAAATTTTTCCAAGACTGTTAAAATAACCCCTCTTGCATGCGCAACGGGCATGACAGTTGTTTGATTACGAAAGAAAAACAGTTTTTCTATTGCACAAACATCAGGCTTGTATTTTTCAACAATAACCCCCATATCTTCAAAAATTTCCAATAGCCTTGCAGATTCGGACTTGTCTTTGGAAGTTTGAATAGATCCTGAATGTAAAAGTACAGGTTTTTCTCCGTTATATTCAATAACGGAATAACCAACTATCGCCATACCCGGATCTATGCCAAGAATTTTCATAAGAGCATTATAGCATATTTTTTGTATAATTGTGATATGGAAAAAGAAGAATTGATATCTTATTTTAAATCTTTGGGGCTGACTGTGCACACAGGCACAAAAGCGCGCGGTCATCAGGGATTTTTCTTAAAAAACAGAATTGATATTTCCAAAAATACTCCCGAAAATCGTATCGTTCCGACACTTTTGCATGAATTTGCACACTATATTCATTCAAAAATTGAACCTGATATGAACAGAACCGGCGGAAAGCTGAGTGTGATTTTTAGTTCGGATAATCCAATTTATAGGGAAGAACTAATTAAAGTTACAAATTTTGTTGACGAGAATTCGCTCTGTATAAGATTGTACGAACATAAAGACCGTGTAAAACAAAAGATTAGCGAGCAGGAAAAAATTATAAAAAAATATTATCCGAATTTTCAACGTTCTAAAAAGTTTAAAGAGTTTGATAAATATATTAAAAAATCAAATGCAAGATATCTTTTGAAATACGACAGAGTAAAACTTGTTGAGGGCGGGTTTTTTAACCGAAAAGTGAAATTATATTCGATAGATAAGCTTGAAGAAGATTTTTTTGATATGCCACAAGCTTTTGCGGCTTATATCAGATTAAAATCTTTCCAAAAAAAACAGTCAAGAATATCTTCCCGCATAAACAGATACAAAAAATATTATGAAAAGCCGACAGAACTTTTTGCAAGACTTGTTGAAGGTTTGTATCTAGATAGGGAATGGGTTGAGGCTATTGCGCCAAATGTTACAAGACAATTTTTCGATTTGCTGCATGACGGGTATTATAAAGAATTAAACAAAATCATAGCGGTTAAATAAATTATTAAACTCTGCCGTACATATCTTCGTATCTTACAATATCTTCCTCTATCAAAGGAGAGCCTTTTTGAACTTCGATAATTTCCAAATCTTCATTATAAGGATTTTGTAAAGAATGAATTGCTTTCAATGGTATATCAACACTGTGTCCTGGGGTAAGAACCACTTCTTTCCCTTCAAGAATAACTTTTGCTCTTCCGGAAAGCACTACCCAATGCTCACTTCTGAAATTGTGCGATTGGACAGATAGTTTTTGTCCTTGATTTACATGGATAAGTTTTGTCAAAAACCCTTCACCTTGAGCAATTACGGTATAAAATCCCCACGGACGATAAACAGTTTTGTGCACAAGGTGAGTATCATCATTTTGTTGCTTAAGGGTTTCATAAATTTGTTTTACATCTTGAGTACGGTCTTTTTTGCATGCGAGAATAGCATCTTCTGTTTCAACTATAACCGTATCTTCCAATCCTATTGTTGCAACAAGTTTGGAAGATGAGTATACAAAAGAATTTTTAGAACCGTTATCAAGTACATGCCCGATAAAAACATTACCTTTATTATCTTTTGGACTAATGTCATAAATTGACTGCCATGAACCCAAATCTTTCCAATCACTCTCAAGTTCAACAAGTGCCAAGTTTTTAGATTTTTCCATTATGGCGTAATCTATTGAAATATTTGGCATTTTGTCAAACTCTATAAACGGAATTTCATCGGAATTTGTAAAATTAAATTTTTCCGACAATTTTGATATTTCAGGCGCGTATTTTGAAACTTCGTCAAATAAAACAGAAGCTTTGAACATGAATATTCCGCTGTTCCAGAAATAATTACCGTCATTCAGATATTTTTGTGCGGTTTGACTATCAGGTTTTTCAACAAATTGTAAAACTTTTTCATTTTCTGCCTTTATGTACCCGAATCCTGTTTCCGGATAATTCGGTCTTATGCCAAAAGTTACGATAAAGCCTTCCTCGGCAAGCCTTTCACCTTTTTTGATTGATGATAAAAATTTGTTATTATCTTTTATTAAAAGATCCGAAGGAATTGCAATAATAATTGGATCTGAATTTGTTTTTTGCATTATATATTTTGATGCCAAAATTATTGCCGGTGCAGTGTTTTTTGCAACAGGTTCAGAAAGAATTATAGGATTTTGAACAAGTTTTGATAATTGAACACGAACATTTGCGCTGTGTTTTGTGTTAGTCATACTGACAATATTTTCGCAGCATGTTTCAAGATGTTCAAAAGTTGATTGAAGTAAACTTTTATCGGAGTTTAAATCAAGAGGTTGTAATTGTTTTGGATACAACTCTCTTGAAAGAGGCCAAAGTCTGCTTCCTGAACCGCCTGCCAAAATAATTCCGTACATTTTTTTCTCCTGTTAATTTATTTATAACACAAGAGATAACTTTTGTCATATAAAATGAATATATTTATTTCCCAAAATCTGACGGTTTTTTATCTTGGAGCCATTTTTGCATAATATAATTTTCGTAACTCA
>CAMVQX010000149.1 GCA_947169755.1 uncultured bacterium | reverse complement strand
ACATTTTGCTTTTTCAGCAGCTTCTTTTACACGCTGCATAGCTTGTTTATCACCTTTAAGGTCAATGCCCTCTTGTTTTTTGAATTCTTCGCAAATCCAATCCATAACTTTTTGGTCAAAGTCATCGCCGCCTAAATGAGTATCACCTGAAGTTGAAAGAACTTCGTGAACACCATCACCAATTTCAAGAATAGATACATCAAAAGTACCGCCGCCTAAATCGAATACGAGAACTTTTTCTGATTTATCTTTTTCAAGGCCGTAAGCCAAAGCCGCCGCTGTAGGTTCGTTCACAATACGAAGAACATCCAAGCCTGCAATTTTACCTGCATCTTTTGTTGCCTGTCTTTGAGCGTCGTTAAAATATGCCGGAACTGTGATTACAGCAGATGTAACTTTTTCACCCAAATAAGATGACGCATCATCAGCAAGTTTTCTCAAAATCATAGCTGAAATTTCTTGCGGAGTATAATCTTTTCCGTCAATATTTACTTTATAGTCTTCACCCATATGTCTTTTAATAGATGCGATTGTTTTGTCAGGGTTAAGAATAGCTTGACGTTTAGCCAATTGACCGACTAATTTTTCGCCTGTTTTTGAAAACCCAACGATAGAAGGAGTTGTACGAGAACCTTCTGCGTTGGCAATAACGGTTGGTTTACCGCCTTCCATGACTGCTACAACTGAGTTTGTTGTACCTAAGTCAATACCAATTGTTTTTGCCATAATATTTATCTCCTTTGTTTATTTTACAATTTCTACATTATTGTTATAACACCTTTTTTTAACAATCCTCGAAAAATAAACAAAAAATTAATATTTCCTCAAATAAAAATTTTCAGCACAAATCTATGGCTTTGTATGAACTTCTAACCAGCGGTCCTATTTGGTATTTTTTAAATCCGATTTTATTTGCAAGTTGTTTTAAGATTTCATATTCATCAAGAGTGTAGTATTTTGAAACTTCCAAATGTGCTTTAGATGGTTGAATGTACTGCCCTACAGTCAAAATATCACATCCGACCGATTTTAAATCTTCAAAAGTTTTTTCAATATCATCAAAATCTTCTCCCAAACCTATCATAAGTCCTGATTTTGTTAAAATATCACTATTTTCTTTTATGTATTTTAAAACTTTTAACGATATATCATAATTCCCTTGAGGACGCGCTGTTTTAAAAACTTTTCTCACAGTTTCGATATTGTGATTAAAAACATCGGGGTGTGCTTGGATAATTATATCAAGAGATTTTTCATCACCTTTAAAATCCGGAGTTAAGATTTCAATTTTTGTTTCCGGTGAAATTTTTCTAATTTCGTAAATGCAATTTGCAAAATGCTCTGCTCCGCCGTCGGGCAAATCGTCACGAGTAACTGATGTTATAACGGCATATTTAAGTCCGAGAGATTTTACGGCAGATGCAACTCTTTTTGGTTCATTTATATCAAGCGGTTCGGGTTTATTGCACGTAATATTACAATATCTGCAATTTCTTGTACAGTTATTACCCATAATTAAAAAAGTTGCCGTATTTTTTGTATAACATTCATTTTTGTTTGGACAGCGCGCATTTTCGCAAACAGTATTTAAACACTGATGCTTTAAAATCTTTCTTACATTTCGTGTTTTTTCCGTATCTATTATTGGTCGTTTCAAGTATTCCGGTAATCTTGTTTGCATAAATATATTTTATTATCAAAAATTTTTCGTAACAAGTTTTTAAATATTTTTTAAAATACTAGCAAAAAAGTTGATTTTCATGTTTTGGACTATTATAATGTATATAAAAGGAGATATATATGAAGAATTTAATAACAATTTTATGTCTTTTATGCTTTGCAGGTACTGCTTACGCTGAATTGTACCAAGTACCGGGTTCTTACAAAGAAACTGTAACAGAAGTTACTGTAGAAACACCTGAAGTTACTCAACAAACAGCTCAAGAAGTTACAACTAAAGGCAAAAAGAAATTTAAATTATTTAGAAGACGTCACAAAGATTACAATCCGACAAATACATATTGGAACTTTGGCAGACCACCATTCTGGACAGGTTCTATTTAGCGGATTTGCGTACGGATGACGTGAGCGAAGCGAACAAATCCGGATAGCGAGGAAATGAAGTGAACTGCAACGAAGTTGCAAAAACGAAACTTTCCGAGCGTGAAGCAAATCCAAGAAGCGGATTTGCGGACGGATAACGTGAGCGAAGCAAATAAATCCGGATAGCGAGGAAATGGAGTGAACTGCAACGAAGTTGCAAAAACGAAACTTTCCGAGCGTGAAGCAAATCCAAGAGGCGAATTTTAAATTAAGTTGATGCTTTCGTAAATTCCTTCCGAGTATGTCGGATGTGCAAAACAAACTTTTTTAAGTTCATCAATCGCTATGTTATTTTGCATAGCGATTGTTATTTGTTGAATTAATGCCGATGCTTCTTTTGAGACAATATGCGCACCAACAATTTTACCGTTTTGGGACAATATTTTTATGAACCCTTCGGTACAATTATCACAATGGGACTTTCCAAGTGCAGATATCAGAAGGTTTGATTTTTTATAACTGCCTTCGTCTAAATCCTGTTCACGCTTTCCAATCCAAGCAATTTCGGGACACCCGTACACTACAGACGGAACAAGTGTTTCATCAAATTCTATATTGCCAATTTCTTTTGCAGCCTGTTTAATTGCAAAATGCGCCAACTGAATTTTTCCGCACGCATCACCAATGCACGTTTCGTCAAATTGTCTTGCAAGCAGCTCTTCTGACGGCTTTCTTCCAACCGCAAGCAATACACATTCCGGCGTTAAAACTTCTCCCGATTTCAAAACTACAGATTTATTTTCAATTTTTTCAACAGTATTTGAAAGATATATTTTTATTTTTTTTGTTTTAAAAATTCTTTCAACACGCTTTGAAACCTCTATATCAGCAAGTGGCAAAAGATGCTCACAAGCTTCAACAACAGCAACTTCTACATCAAACGCCGCAAAAATTCTTGCCCATTCAATACCTATTGCACCGGAACCAATGATAACAATACTTTTTGGCAATTTTCTTAAACTTAAAATATCATCGGAATTAAGAATAAATTCATGATCAAATCTCAAGTTTGGAAAATCTTTAGGCTCAGAACCAGTTGCAATAATAATTTTATCGCATTCATAAATTTTATTTCCGGCTAAAATATTTTTACCATCAGCTTTTGCAGCTTCATTTATTACAACAACTCCGGTATTTTTTAATGCAAGTTCTAACCCTTTTCTCAACCTTTCAACAACTTTGTCTTTGCGTTCAACAATTTTTTCGTAGTCAAATGACAAATTTTCAGCTAAAATACCGAGTTCTGATGCTGATTTCATTTCTTCATAGAGTTCTGCCGAATGTAAAATGGTTTTTGTCGGAATACAACCTTTATTTAAACATACACCGCCAACTTTATCTTTTTCAAATAATATAACAGATAACCCTTTTTTACGTGCTTGAAATGCAGCAGTATATCCTGCAGGCCCTCCTCCAATTATCCCTAAATCGTATTTTTCCATTTTTACCTCGTATAAACTCTTGGCAATCTAACCTTCAAGCGGCACGTTAATTCATAATTTATTGTACCTAAAATTTTTGCCCACTCATCAATAGAATGTTTTTCATCCAAAACAGTTATCACATCACCCAATTGAGCATCAACACCTGTTATGTCAAACATCATTTGATCCATAGTAATATT
>CAMVQX010000148.1 GCA_947169755.1 uncultured bacterium | reverse complement strand
TTCGTTCACATCAAATCTAATGCTCCACCAAAAGCGGAATAACTCGCTTCGCTCAAACAAATTCCGCTTTGCCACTGTGTCGCAAATATTTGATTGTTCACTCCGTCAAAGGTCGGAATGTTTTTGACTGATTTTTGGCATTTTATTTTTTATTATTTTGGCTATTTGGTTTTAATTAATTGATTTTTTCGAATTTGCCTTACGCAACAGAATTATAATTTTATAACTGCACTATGACGGTTTGTTGTGGCGTTTTCTTTTCTGTATGAAAAGAAAAGGTCGTTGTTGCAAACTGTACAATACGGACAAACATCAATATTTTCTTCACGCAATCCAAATTCAATTAATTGGCGTTTGTTAATTCCTTTTAGGTCAACAAAAATTTCTCCGTTTCTGATTTCATACAAGTTTTCGGGATTTTTAACTGTCGTAATAAGTTGTCTGTATACATCTTCTCCGACATTATAACAACAAAATGATATAGCAGGGCCGATTGCACATTTTATATTTTCTAAATTCGAATCAAATTCTCTGACCATTTTTTTAACGGTTTTCACCCCTATCATGCCTGCAGTACCTCTCCAACCGGCATGTGATATGGCTGCAATATTTCCGTCATAAAAAATTAAAGGGGTGCAATCAGCAAAATTTAAAAATACCGCTTGTTCTTTATTTGTCAAAATGAGTCCGTCTGTTTCGGGATAATTATCTTTTCCGACAATAGCAACTTCAACGTTGGACGTATGTGTTTGTGACGGATAAATTAATTTTGCACCCAAATATTGTTCAAAAAGTTTGCGATTACTTTGAACAATAGTTTCAAACTCAGCCTCTTTTGTTTTTATGACACTTTCTCTTGTTGTAAAAAAATGGTTTAGTCCCGCCAAAACAGAACTTTTCATAACCTTTTTACCGCTAATATTTTCGAAGTAAAACATAGTTTAATTATTGCACAAATTTAACAATTATGCTAAAATTCAGTCGAAGAAGGAGGACTTTATATGTTCAAAAAATTATTGGTTGAATTTATCGGTACATTCTTCCTTATTTTGACAGTAGGATTATCGGTATTTTCAAGCGGCAGCGGTGTAATCCCTGCAATCGCAATTGGTTTTGTACTTATGGTAATGGTTTATGCAGGCGGCCACGTATCAGGTGCACATTATAACCCTGCAGTTTCTTTGGCGGCAGCAATTAGAGGTGCTTTGTCTTGGAAAGATTTGTTACCGTATTGGGTTGCACAATTAATAGGCGGTGCTTTAGCTGCTTATATTGCATCATTGTTAGTAGTTGTAACTCCTGCAGAAGCGCAAGCTAAATTCTGTATACCTGTATTAATTGCAGCAGAAGTATTATTTACATTTGCGCTTTGCTATGTTGTATTGCATACAGCAACTGACAAAGACACTGAAGGCAATTCTTTCTACGGTCTTGCAATCGGTGCAACAGTAACAGTTGGTGCATTTGCAACAGCAGGTCTTTGCTTTGGCGCATTCAACCCTGCAGTAGCACTTGGTTTATTAACTATGGGCACTGCTTGCTGGAAAATCGCAGGAATTACTGCTTTAGCTAACCTTGTTGGTGCTGCTTTGGCAGGTTATGTTTACAAATTAACTGCTAATGAATAGAAATATTCAATAATAAAAAAGTCCCGACAATGTCGGGACTTTTTTGTTTATAACAATTCTTTTAAATAATTAGGAAGTGCAAATCTTGCGTTATGATAATCTTTATTATAGATTTTGCAAGATTTTACAACATCTTGATATCTGTCATCTGCAAAATATGAAAGCGGTTTGACAGTTTTTGAACAAAATGCCCAAGCCCAATATCCGCCTGGGTATGTCGGAATATTAGATGTATATGTTGCACAAATCGGGAACACTCTTTTCAATTGAGTGTACATTTTTTTGATTTCTTCTTTGTTTACAAACGGGCTTTCTGATTGAGCAACCATTATACCGCCGTCTTTTAATGAATTCATAACATTTGTGTAAAATTCATCCGTAAATAACCCTTCTCCCGGACCCATAGGATCTGTTGAATCAATCAAAACAATATCATATTCATTCTTTTTGTCTTTGATAAAGTCTATAGCATCAACGACTTGTATATCGACTCTTTCATCAGACAATCCGCAAGAAATTGTCGGTAAAAACTCTTTGCAGGCATCAATAACCATTCCGTCAATTTCGGCAAGAACAACTTTTTTTACGGTTTTATGTTTCAAAACTTCTCTTACTGTACCGCCATCACCGCCGCCAATTACAAGAACAGTCTCAGGATTTTTGTGATGCATCATTGGTACATGTACAATCATTTCGTGATAATGATATTCGTCCCCTTCTGTTGTCATCATCAAATCGTCAAGCGTTAACACTCTTCCCAAATCAGATTCTGTTTCAAAAACTTCAACTTTTTGAAAATCTGATTGTTTTGAAAAAAGTACTTTACCCGCTTTTATTGCAATACCGAATCCTGATGGGGTAATTTCATGGTAATATCCGTTTTCTATTCCGTTTTTCATAAATTTTTCTCCTGAAGAAAATTATACTACAAAATTATAAAAAAGATTATTTTTATAAACTTTTTTCCTCAATTATGTACAGTATTGCACTATAAAATGGACTGTGTTATTATAAAACTAACATGAAGTTTAATATTTCCGTTTAGGAATAGAAATAGGATATTTATGAAAAATAAAAGATTATTAGTAGCGTCATTGATGACTTGTATGCTGCTTTCTACCCCGAATTTGACAGCAAAAGCTGCCTATGAACCTTCAAGTGTTATGGATTTGCTTATAGAAACTACATCCCCGACTGATGTGAGTATACAGGTTGGTGATAAATACTATAATTTAGGACCTTTGGATTATGATAATGCTGAGGCTATAAATCCTCAAAAATATGCGGAAGGTAAATATACTACATTATATTATAAATGGGATACTTATGAAGATGGCAGCCGAGGTTTGGTTGAAGCTACACAATCAGATTCTGATTTGACAATTACTCATATTACAGAACCTAAGCAAAATAGAATTTATCGATATTTTGATACACAATTAAAGCAGGGCAGTTATTTTAATGACCAGCATTCACAATCACAGTATGGAGGTGCTATAAATAACTCCAATTATACAATTGATAAAATTACATCGTATTTTGTTAAAAATTACTCAAAGTATGAAGATTCCAGTAGTAGTTCTCACGGTGGTGCTATCTATAACGCGGGTTCAATAGGGTCAATTGCAGGTGATTTTATTGAAAATTATTTATCAGTAAATAAAAATGATGCAACAATAAATAGTGGATTTGGTGGCGCAATATCCAATCCTAGTGGTAGTATTGGCTCAATAAATTCAAATTTTATTTCCAATTATGTTATCGCAAAAAATGATGTTCACGGTGGTGCTATTCATAATGCCAGCACAATCAACTCAATAGATAGTAATTTTGTAGGTAATTATACAAAATCTCTCAATAATCATTCATACGGTGGTGCAATTTCTAACAGAAAAGGTGGCGTGATTGATAATCTTTCCGGTAACTTTATAGGAAATTACACATATAGTACCGCTTCTGTTTCAACCGGTGAGTCGGATAACAGAGATGCTATGGGTGGTGCTATATCTAATATCCAAAAAAACACAAGAATTAACAGTATATCAGGCGGTTTTGTTGCAAATTATGCAGAATCTGAAAATAACATTGCAAAAGGCGGTGC
>CAMVQX010000147.1 GCA_947169755.1 uncultured bacterium | reverse complement strand
CGGTACAAGAAAGAAACTGTGGGGTGCAGGGGCGACACTAGCCCCGCAATACAAAATTAATACCCACCTTTATCCTCCCTAATAAGGGAGGAATTTTGAAACGCAACAAAATTATAAATTTGTTAACTTTTGTACATAAATTTTTAATTTTGAGCAATCCGATTTAAAAAAAATACTTTATATAAGAGTAGTGTAGTTTATATAAAGTGTGTAAATGGGATTGGAAATTGTAAAGTCGCTTGGTGTAGGCGCAATTACCCCTAATATTTTTAATTACAAGAACCGTTACGTAAGTTTCGGCAACCAGCCTGCGGACTCGTTTGAACCCCAAACGCTTGATCGCTATACTACTGAAGCTGCAATAAGAAGAATGATAGAGAGCAATCCCAGAGTCAAAGCCATTACAAAGTCCTTTAATCCTGAAATGTTACTAAATATGGATGAATTAAAAGATTTACAAGCAAACCACGCTACAGATACAAAAAATATTGCCAATGGTATTACTGAAAATCTTCCGTTTTCACTTCAAAGCAAAGTCGATATAAAAGCCGTTGCTGATGCTGCATATCTGCATGATCTTGGTAAAGTTCTGATTCCAAGTAAAATCTTAAACAAGCCCGGAAAACTTGATAACAATGAAGTTCAAATTATGCACACTCATTCAGAATTGAGTTTTGAATTATTGAAAAATTCAAGTTTAAATGAAAAAACCTTAAAATTAATCAGAAATCACCACCAAAACGCAAAACGTACCGGTTATCCTTGGGTTGGAAATGATTTTAATGCGGATTTGAATTTGCAAATTCTTTCGACTGCCGATAAGTACTCTGCGTTGACAGAAAATCGCAAATATAAAGCTCCAATGACACCTGAACAGGCTCTGACAATTATATACAGAGATGTACAAGAAGGTAAATTACATCCGTTTGTATTTAAAGCATTAGTAAATTACACCGCTAAAACTCCGCATGTTACTTATGATATGTCTCGCCTTTAATAATTTTAAAAGCACGATAAATCTGTTCAACAAGTATTAGTCTCGCAAATTGGTGCAAAAATGTCATCTTTGACATGCTTAATTTAAAATTTGCACGTTCGGATACGATTTTTGAAAGTCCGCAAGATGAACCTATCACAAATATGATTTCGCTGATACCATCAACTGTAAGTTCATTTATCTTTGCTGCAAATTCTTCCGAAGATAACTGTTTACCTTTAATTTCCAGTGTTATTACATAAGCTTGAGGCTTGATTTGAAGAAGAATTTTTTCTCCTTCTTCTTTTAAAACTCTTTCTGTCAAATTTTCATCTTTTATTTCGATTGCCGGCAGCTCAACAATTTCAACCGAAGCATAAGGAGTAAGACGTTTTAAAAACTCCTCAATTCCTTCTTTCAAAAATTTTTCTTTTATTCTACCGAGTGCAATAATTTTTATATTCATTTTGCCATATAAATAGTTTGTGACGGGAACGCAAATTCAATACCTGCAGCTCTGTACCTTTTTATAACTTCCTGATAAATTTGCCCTCTTATGTCCAAAACGGTAAAGAATGATTTTGTTTTGGCATATCCGTAAAATCTTACATTTATAGAACTGCTATCCAGTTTATCAATAAACAGATGAAAATCTTTGTGAATATCCTGTCGTTCGGTGACGACCGCTCTTACTATGTCCAAAGCTTCTTGTAATTTCTCATTCGGTGTGTCATAAGTTACCCCGAATGAAATATCAATTTTTCTTTTGCTTGCTTTTGAAACATTTTCAATTATACTGTTTGCGCATGTATCGTTTGGAATTGTAATTAAAAAATTATCAAGTGTTCTGATTTTTGTTGACCGAACGCTTATACTTTCTACATATCCTTCTACATTATTTACTTTTACATAATCCCCGATTTTAAAAACTTTATCAGTCAATATTGAAACTGTACCAAACATTGATGCAATCGTTTGCTGTGCTGCAAAACCGATTGCTAAACCGGTAATACCAAAGCCGGCAATTAATGATGTTAGTGAATAACCTTGACTTTGTAAGAATGATGCTATGATAACGAATGCTATTAAAAATTTTATAACTTTTTCTAAGATAGGAATAATATGACCTATAGGCAAATTCCCGTCAGATGATGTAAATTTGTTTTGAAGTTTATGCATTAGCATTTCGGTCATTTTGAAAAGGACCATTATAATAGCTAAATTAATTATTGCACCTAATATCAAACTAACCTTGAATGTTGCAAGGAGCTTGCCCAGCTTGTCAGTATAAGCTAAAATTTCATCAATCATAGATACCTCTCTATACACAAATTATAGTAAAATTAGTGTCATGTCAAGAAAAACACTTGCATTATTGTGAAATTTGTATTATATTTATAATTGTATAAATAACACTTTTAAAGGAGGAATATATGGAAACATATGGTATTGAAAAATTAGGAATTACTTCTCCCTCTGCAGTTCACAGAAACTGGACACCTGCCCAGCTAACAGAAGCTGCATTACGCCGTGGAGAAGGTACATTATCCAATACAGGCGCTCTTGTTGTTACAACAGGAAAATATACAGGTCGTTCACCTAAGGATAAATTCATTGTAGATACAGAAAGTATTCATAATGATATTGCTTGGGGAAAAGTTAACAGACCAATCTCAAGAGAAGCTTTCAATTCTATTAAATCAAAAATGGTTAACTACTTAAACGGTAAAGAAGTATTTATTTTTGACGGTTTTGCAGGAGCTGATAAAACTTATACTCAAAAATTCAGAGTAATCAATGAAATGGCATCTCAAAACATGTTCATTCACCAATTATTAATCAGACCTACCGCAGAAGAATTGTCAAGCTATGGCGAAGCTGATTACACAATCATTTGTGCTCCCGGTTTTAAATGTGATCCTGCTGTTGACGGAACAAATTCTGAAGCTTGTATCGCTATCGATTATGAAGCTCATATGATTATCATCGCGGGTTCTCAATACTCAGGCGAAATCAAAAAATCTGTATTCGCTACAATGAACTACGTTATGACTAAGAAAAACGTACTTCCAATGCACTGTTCTGCAAATATGGATCCTGAAACTCATGAAACAGCAGTTTTCTTTGGACTTTCAGGAACAGGTAAAACAACTTTATCAGCAGATCCTTCAAGAAAACTTATCGGTGATGACGAACACGGCTGGTCACCTGATGGCGTATTCAACTTTGAAGGCGGCTGCTATGCAAAATGTATCAACTTAACTGAAGAAAATGAACCTGATATCTACCACGCAATTAAATTTGGTTCATTGGTTGAAAACGTAATTATGAATCCTGAAACAAGAGAACTTGATTTCTTTGACGGTTCATTGACAGAAAACACTCGTGTAGGTTATCCTATCAACTATATCAACAATGCAGCAATTCCATCAATGGGCGGAATTCCAAAAGTTGTTGTATTCTTGACAGCTGATGCATTCGGGGTATTGCCTCCGATTTCAAGATTGGATAAAAACGCTGCTATGTATCACTTTGTAACAGGTTTTACATCTAAACTTGCCGGTACAGAACGCGGCATCACAGAACCTGTTCCTACATTCTCAACATTGTTTGGTGAACCATTTATGCCAATGGACGCTTCAGTTTATGCTAAAATGTTGGGTGACAAATTAGACCAATACGGTACAAAAGTTTACTTAGTAAATACAGGATGGGCTGGCGGCTCAGCATCATCAGGTGCTAAGAGAATGAAATTAGCTTA
>CAMVQX010000146.1 GCA_947169755.1 uncultured bacterium | reverse complement strand
TCTTTTTCGGTAATCTCAACAAACTCTGTTTTATCAGATTCTTTGTATATAAAATTTCCGTCTTTATCAGTAACCAGTTTTTTTAGTATATCTTTGTGTTTTTTATAGAAATCTAATAACGGATTTGTTATTTCAAATGAATCAGGTGCATATGTTAATTTTTGACTGTTTACTTATTGTGGGTTTATCCGCAAAACATTACCTACTGCTTCGATGCTTAAACTATTCAAATATGATGTAATTTTTTCTATTGCCATAATTTTATCTACTTTTATATAAAGTATTTTCTGATTTAAAAATTGTTTAAGTTTCCAAGTTTCGATTATATTGCTTACTATTTTATAGCGTTTAAGAACGATATAAATTTATCTCTAAGAGTTTCTCCGGCATTTCTTGCGGCAATTTCTGTCGGATTATCCATATAACCTTTGTTCAAATATAATCCCACAAGTTTCATAATTCTGTCTCTATACGGACTAATTCTTACCTGTTCCCTATCAATATTACCATTCAAGATGATATTTTCAGGTAATCTATCCAGTGTAACATAGTTTTTGACTCCTTCTAAGTATTCATCAGCTTTTGCCAATTCTTCTTCTGTTAAATTTAATTTTTCAAAATCACAAGGTGTCATTGTTCTTATGGTTTTAATCGGAGTATCATGTTCAAATATTATTTTGTATAATTCTTCAACATTAAATTGTCCACTAGCCGGATTATAACCGTATTTAACGGCTTCTTCATCCAAAATTGCAACCAACTGAACATTTTTAAAGAGTGCTCTATCTACAAAATACATTCCTTTTTGTTTTTTAAATGCTGCTTCGTATTCTAAATCACCCTTTTTAAAGAAAATAATAATACCTTGTTTAAAATGTTCTAATTCATGCCTCAATGTATTTACTATTTCAGCTTTTGCATCGTTTTTATAAAATTCTTCAAATGTTTTTGTGTAAATTGTTATATTTTCTCCGGTATGTGCCAAATTCATTGTTTCTGTTGTAGTATCAACAATCAATTCCGGATATTTTTCGAATCCCATATTTTTTGCGATAAGTTCATATGCTTTTTTAACAAAAGTTTCACCTTCAAGATGTTGGATACTATCAAATAATTCTGCTTCTTTTTGAGTAATTTTACCTTGAGAAATTAAATCTCTTACACTTTGACTTACCTCACTTGCTGTATTTTGAACGGCATCTTTTGTTGATTTTGCAGAAAAATGTTTATGCAATAATATTCCGCCAACAATAGCAGCAATTGTTCCTATTCCTATTGCTACTTTTGCGGTATTTGACATTCCGTTTTTCTTTGTAGAAATTTCAACCGAATCATTTGAAACAGAATTTGTTTCTCCTTTAAATGCGATTTTATTGTCGGACAAATGATTTTTGTTTATTCCAATCATTTGAACTTTACTTACTTCCATATTTACGATTTTTACCTTTTACTTATAATTATTTATACAATAATTTTACCTACTTTTATATAAAGTATTTTCTGATTTAAAAATTGCCTGTTTATTTAAAATAAAAATGGGTCATCTATTTCAATTTTTCTTAGTGCATCTGTAAAAATTTGATTCACTTTTCGTTCAGGCGGTATAGTTTGTGTTGGAACAAAGTTTATAAATCTTTGTTCACCTTCAGTTTGTTTTGTTATTTCTGCAATATATTGCGGAATTTCATCTGCCCATTTATCTTTTCCTAAATATCCAAATGATGTATAAAACTTCATTTTGCCATATTTATTAACGGTTGGTTTTCCGTCAACAGAATTTATGATTAAATTTCTGGACGGGTCAATATTTACATAATGTACTGTGCCGTCTTTTTCTGTAATTTTTATTGAATAATAAGTAAATGAATCAAATCTTTTTGATTTAACATGGGTTACTGTTATTTTTGAGCCATTTTCCAAGTTTAAATGGAATCTCCCTGCAAAAACTTTTCCGTTTGGTAATTTTTCATGTATCAAGTGAGGACTTCTTTTGGAAGGTTCTGTATCAAAAATTTTATTTAATGATTTTACTATATCTTCAACCGGTATAAATGAAAATGTACTCGGAGTTTTTGGGTTAACAGTTTCTTCTGTTTTCATTTCTTCTAAAGGTTTTGGTTTTTCAGGACTTTTTGAAACCTCTGGTTTTTCAGTTTTTAATACAAATTGATCAGGTTTATCTTTAGGTGTTTTGGGTTTCATCTTTATATATTTTGTTTTATAGGCAGTTTTCTCTGCTTTTTCCGCATTGCGAGCCTCTTTAGCTTGTTTTTCTTCTGCTTTAGCTTTTGCTTTTTGTTCATCAGCCAGTGTTTTTTCTATTAAACGTCGTGATCTTCTGTGTTCGGTTTGTATTTTTATATTTTGTTTTCTTTGGTATTCTACCGCCTTATCTTCCGGTGTTTGGCTGCGTTTTTCAAGTATAAAACATTCAAATTCATCAATTTTTTTATCCACAAATGAAATCATTTCTCTTATTTGATTACTTTGGGCTTCTTTTTCTGTCAAGAATTGCATATTGTACGGACGTATATATAAAGTTTCCGGATTTATATCCACGGGTATTGCAACTTTGCCGTCATTACATAAAACAAAGACTTTTTGACTTCCGTCTTGTGAAGTTTCGGTTATTTTACATACAGCATTAGTAGCTTTTTGTGCAAGTGGGAATATCGTATATGATTTTCCGTTATCAGGGTTTTTGAATGTCCAACCTCTTGTTCTTTTATCACCATATTCAAGGAATTCCTGTTTGCACTCTACCATTTGACCTTGGTTTTTGTTAAGTAATTTGTTTACTTTATTAAATTTTGTCATAAGTGTGGTGGTTTCTTCTTTATAACCGGAAAAATCATCTATTTCTATTATTTTTTTAACGGCTTGTTCTGCGGTTTTTACTCCATGCTCTCTTCTTTCTACCATTCTTTTAACAAGCGTAAAATTCTCGGCGTATTTTTTGAGAATTTCCATTGCTGCGCTAATCTTTTTCATAGCATCAAGTTTCTTTTGCGGAATATTTTCTTCTCCAAATCCTAAATCAGAAATATAGCAATCACCATTTTTGCTGACTCTAAAATGTAATTTTGCTTCATTGTGACTGTCCAGTATTGTGAATGTTAAAATTTCATCACTATTTTTGCCTGTTTTTGTTTTGCTTAGCTGCAGACGATTTCCGCCCTTGACATTAAATATATATCCGCGAAGTTTCGGTACTTCTTCGAGTTTTGAATGAAGACCTTTAAATTGGGATTGTACAACAGGACCCATTTTTAAATACACAGCAGATACAGCGTCAAAATTACCCCTAATTTTTTGGGCTAATTTAAGTTCAGGTATTGTAAGCACACCTTTTTGAACCCATTGTATCCTGTTATCACCAAAAAAGATATTTTTATTAGGATTGTTAAAGTTATTTGAAATTTCCATATAGATATGAAAACCCCTAAAAAATATTTTTGCTATTTAAAAAAATGAAGGGTGAAATAATTTCACCCTTTACTTTTTATTATATATTATGGATTTATTGTAATACTTCACTTAAATTTGGGAGGTATTTACCTCTCTTGGTATTTCCAGAAAGTTTGCGTCTTAAATCTTGTACAGCATTATTATAAAACTCATCTGTTTTTCCAATTTTTTCTGCATTAGCTTCTCTATATTCAATTGCATCTAATGCATGCGGCAAATTTTTTGTATAATAATCGAGATCATTTGTTTCTCTGGCAAATCTTTCTGCTAAGTTCAGTTTCCCTTGCTCCATCATTTCATT
>CAMVQX010000145.1 GCA_947169755.1 uncultured bacterium | reverse complement strand
AAAAATCTGCGTTGTACGTATTTTGGTTTTAAATTTCCTAATATATCAACTGATACTATGCTCGGAACTGAAAATTTATCAAGCTGAATTGCTGATTGTCTATTTATATTTTGAGGTTTTAGATTTCTGTCATATTTCAATTTGTCAAATTTAAAAGATTTAAAAACTATTTTACAAGTGTTAGCTATTATATCAAATTTATCAAGTCCTTTGTAAGAATTGATATTCTCAATGAAACTTTTCATTGGTATAAAATGTGTATAATCACCCATTTTTAATAAATATCCTAAAGAACTTTCAAGGCCTACATGTCCGGTTTATAAGTGAAATACCATCATGCATATTGCTCATATACACTGCAAAAAGGTTTTTTAAACCTACTGCCCGTTTTATAATTTGTTTATTAAGTGCTTCCTGCTGTCCTGCACCTACTTCTGCATTATTTTCATTTGCAAACTTTCTAACCTTATTCAATTCGCTTTCTGCACCAGCTAATAATGCATCTGTAAAACTCTGTTTTACCAATCCTTTAAATGCCGGTTGTTGCGCCCTGTAACTACTAACTGTCAAATCCATAATATATTTTCCTTTCTTTTGATATTCATATAAAACCTATAAAAATTTTTTTTGCTACTAGCAAAAAAATTTTTTTTCATGATTTTAAATGATAAAATAAACATCAAGGAGTACTTTTATGAAAGTTCAACCTATATCATACGGAATCATTGATAATAAAAATAACGTTTTTGAATGTAAAAGGACCAATGTCCAAAAATCCTGTTCAACGGATGTTTTTCAGCCGTCTTTTAAGGGTTATTCGGATGTTTTATACAAATTAGCTCAAGAAGATTATAAAAATGCAGGAGCGGTAAAAGAAGCTTTTTCAAGGTTAATAACTGCGGTTGCGCAAGATACAAAAGTTCCCAAAAATCCTGAATTTAATGATTTTGTTAAATCACTATGTTTTCCTGATTTAGCAATAACAATGGAAAATTTACGTCAACCTATGTCAACTAACAAATTTAAGGCACTTCTTGAACAACGGAAAGATATCTTATTAGCAGGAGACAGCCATAGAGAAAAAGTTTTAGAACTTATAAATAAGGGAAAATTTGGTTTTATTAAACATATTTCTAATTGTGATAATGCACCTTTCAAAACAGAATTTTTATTTGAAAGCAGTACTCCTAATGTATTCATGACTTTTGGACAAACTTCAAAAGGTAATTATACTTTGACTCAAGCATCTCATGATTATATTACATATAGTGTGTTTGACAGATTCACCGGAGATTTAAAACGACTATCAGAATTAAATAATGCTATTAATCAGGTTACATTTTACCATAAAGACGGAACACCTAATGTATTGATGAACACGCTTTTTTCACACATAGCGGCATTGTTTTTCTAAAATGAAATTTTTTATATACATAACAAAGAGCCGCACAGACTGTGCGGCTTTTTTAGACTTGTAAAATTATATTTATTTTTACAAACTATGTAATAATTCAAATTCATGCGCAAAAGCAGATTCATGTTCTGTACTTTTTACTAATTCATTATAGTATCCAATATTGTTTGTTTCTTTAGCAAATGTCTCTGCAGCATTTAAAACTTCTTTTCTTGGACGCAAAACAACTTGTCTGCCTTCAACAACTGCAGGTGATGTCATCATTTTTTGCAATATTTTATCATGTACAGCCTGTGTGTACATTTCTCTTGTTGCTAATCTGTTTGCAACTTCTTCCATTACATCAAAAGCATCCGGTTTATTAATCTTTTCAAATAAATCAGTTGTTGGAATAAATGTTACCATACCTTTTCTGTCGTTATGAACAAGTTTGAATAATGCATCTGTTCCAGTTCCACTGCATAAACCAATTTTATCATGAAGCCTTGTAACAAATACGTCTAAATTTCTTTGAATTGCATCAGCTCTAAGCAAAACTGCTTGTTTAGCTTCTTCAACAGACATCCCTTGTGCTGCAGCTTTGTTCATTTCTGTTGCTATTTTTTCATTCTTTAATGTTTCCACAAGCCTATTCGCTGAAGGTGCTTTAAACCCTTTGAATGCAGGTTGTTGTGATCTGTAACTACTAATTGTTAAATCCATGGTAATATACCCTCCTTTTACCTAACTATGAAATTTCCTCTGGTAATATAAAACTTGTAAATCAAAAATTTGCTACATGCAATTTAAACTTTTACAAAAATTAATAATTTTACTATTACACAAAATAATTATAATTTATTAAAAATATTCTTATGATATACTTATTTCAGAGAGGTTTGAAATGGAAAAATATTATTTAACTACAGCTATTGATTATGTAAACGGTGCACCCCACATCGGACACGCTTATGAAAAGATTTTGACTGATATCATCGCAAAACATTACAGTCAAAGATGTGATGATGTCTTTTTCCTTACAGGAACTGACGAACATGGTATAAAAATTCAAAAAACAGCACAAGCAAAAGGAGTTACTCCAAAAGAACTCTGTGATGAAAATGCTCAAAAATTTAAAGATGCTTGGAAAGCGCTTGGTATAGATTATACAAAATTTATTCGTACTACTGATGATTATCATGAAAAAGCTGTTCAGCATATTTTTGAAAAACTTCTCGAAAAAGGCGATATTTACAAACATTCTTATGAAGGTTGGTATTGTCAAGGCTGCGAATGCTTTTTAAACCCAAAAGATTTGACAGAAGACGGACTCTGTCCTGATCACTTGAAAAAACCTGATATTGTCAGCGAAGAAAACTATTTCTTTAAACTTACAAAATACAAAGATGCAATAATCAAACATATTAAAGAACATCCTGATTTTATTATGCCTGAATTCAGAGCAAATGAAGTTTTAAATCAATTGGAAGATATTCAGGATATTTCTGTTTCTCGTGCAAAATCTAATGTTCAATGGGGAATTGAAGTTTTGAGCGATTCGGAACAATCAATTTATGTTTGGATTGATGCACTTTCAAATTACATCACAGCAATCGGATATGATGAAAACAGTGAAGATTTCAAAAAATACTGGCCAGTTGATGTTCATGTAATCGGAAAAGATATTTTGAAATTCCATAGTATTTATTGGCCGGCATTTTTGATGGCTTTGGATTTACCTTTGCCAAAACATATTTTTGCACACGGTTGGATTACAATAGACGAAACAAAAATGTCAAAATCTTTGGGCAATGTTGTTTCACCGACATCTGTTTTAGAAAACTTTCATTTGGAATATCCTGATGCTTTCAGATATTATATGGCAACATCTGCACCGTCAGGACGTGATGGAAACTATTCCGATGACGATTTTAAAGAAAAAGTTAATGCCCATCTTGCAAACAATATGGGAAACCTTTTGAACAGAACACTTTCTATGCTTGTAAAATATTTTGACGGCGAAGTAAAAGCCGAATTCAAATGTGAAAACCCTCTGGCTAAAAAAGCTTTAAATACTGTTCAAATAGTAAAAAATCATTTTGACAATTTTGAAATTGCAGAAGCCGGACAGGAAATTATTCAACTTGTTGATGCTGCAAACAAATATGTTCAGGATTCAGCACCTTGGACTTTAGCAAAAGAAGAAAAAATGACAGAATGCGGAAAAGTTTTGACAAATGTTTTGGATATTATGTGTATTATATCTTCTTTGATTTATCCTTATTGTCCAAATATTGCAAAGTCAATGGCACAACAATTATCATTTGATTTGAATACAAAATTGGACGATTTGACTTCCGATAATATCAAATTGGGTAAACTAATATCTAAAGAA
>CAMVQX010000144.1 GCA_947169755.1 uncultured bacterium | reverse complement strand
AAAAACCGACAGGCTGATCATTATAAAGCATTATAGTCGTAGCTTCCGGCAAAAATTCAGCATACAAATCTTTTACAATCTTTGTAATAATATCTTGAGTACCCTCAATTGTCTTAAATCTCGGATCAAATAAAGCATCCGCACTATTTTCAAAACCTTCTTGAACAACTTCTACCGCATCATCAAAATATTTGTCATCCCATTCAACCATTCTGTAATTCTCGTCTAATTGAGAAAGTTCTGTCATATCAAGTATTCCGCGGGAATTTGTTCCGTTCATCATAAATCTCAAAACAGCAATTCCGACAAACTTAAATCCGTAATGTGCAATTTCTCCGATAATATTCTTTTGTGAACCCAGCATCGGATAACAAACAATTTTTTCTTCTCTTTGAGCCTTTGTTAATTCAAGAAATTTCTTGAGAAGATATATTGAACGCTCTGCCATATTTTCCATTTTGAAACAGTGAATAATATTGAGTTCAATAGCTTCCGATATTGCTGTTGTATAAACCAAAAACGCAACAGGAATACTATTTTCATACAATACAAGACAATCTATCAAATTTTTCTCAACAGATTCAACAAAATCCTCAAACATTAAAGGTTCAAGTTCAAACATGTATTCATCTTTTGCTCTGTCTTTAAAATCATTATAAATTGGCGCAAAACCTTTATAATCATCCGGGGTTAACAGTCTTGCTTCAAAAGTTTTATCTGATTTTTCATCTTCTTCATGTCTGTATGGTAACATAACAATCCTTCCATATGCCGAAGCAGTTAGTACATATGATGCATTTTTTCTCTCTTTGTTTCCATATAACGTTTGTTATATGAATTTATTTGAGGTGCTATTTTAACTATATCATGTACTGTCAATCCGTAACCATTCAAACCGACGATTTTTTTAGGATTATTTGTAATTAGGTTAAAATTATTAAAACCTAAATCAAGAATTATCTGTGCACCCATACCATAATCTCTTAAATCAGGTTTAAACCCGAGAGAAATATTAGCCTCAACTGTATCTTGACCTTCTTCTTGAAGATGATATGCTTTTATTTTGTTAATAATACCAATTCCTCTGCCTTCATGACCTTTCATATAAATAACTGCACCTTTGCCGTATTCATCAATCATTTGCATTGCAGTGTGAAGCTGGTAATTACAATCACATTTTAAACTTCCGAAAATATCACCTGTTAAACATTCACTGTGAACTCTTATTAGAGGAATTTTGTCAGATCCGTCATCTTTTACCAACGCAACACTTTCTTGTCCTGTAATTTTATTTACATAACCATAGATATCAAATTCACCAAATTGCGTTGGTAAATGTGCTTCAGCCTCACGTGTAACAATTTTTTCTGATTTTAAGCGATATGCTATTAGTTCAGCAACAGAGATAAATTTTAGATTATGTTTTTTAGCGAATTCATAAAGCTCATCACGTTTTGCCATATGACCGTCTTTTGCCATTATTTCACACATTACGCCTGCAGGAATGTGTCCCGACATTTTTGCCAAATCAACAACAGCTTCTGTGTGTCCTGTTCTTGTAAGAACTCCGCCTCGTCTTGCAACACAAGGAAACAGGTGTCCCGGACGACGAAGATCTGACGGTTGAGCGTCAGGTGCAATACATACTTCTATCGTTTTTGCTCTGTCAAATGCGGAAATTCCTGTTGTTACACCATATTTTTCAGCTGCATCAACACTGACAGTAAAAGCTGTTTTCATAGATTCTGAATTCTGTTCAACCATTTGAGGAAGTTGCATTTTTTCAGCAATTTCAGGGGTTATTGCAAGACATATAAGTCCTTTTGCATTTTCTGCCATAAATTGAATTACTTCAGGAGTTACAGCCTGACCTAAACAGATTATGTCGCCTTCATTTTCTCGGTCTTCATCATCGGCAACAATAATCATTTTACCGTTTTTGAAATCTTCTAATGCACTTTCTATACTGTCAAATTTAAAGTTTTCCATTACACAAACCCGTTTTCCCTCAAAAAATCTTCTGTAATATTTGTATTATTGTGCGGGAATAAAAATTTTTCAACATATCGACCTAAAATATCTGTTTCTATGTTCACAAAATCGCCGGCTTTCAAATCTTTTAAATTGGTATTTTCAAGTGTATGCGGAATTAATGCAACTGTAAAAATATTTTTTTCGACATTTGAAATTGTTAAACTAATACCGTTTATTGATATAGAACCTTTATAAACTACATATTTTTCAAGTTCTTCCGGAATTTCAAATTTTGAATTTCCTAAATATTTTGCAACTCCGTCAACATGTCCTTGTACAATATGACCACCCATGCGTGTTTGTGGCGTTAATGCGCGTTCCAAATTAACTTTTTGGCCGATCTTAAAACCTTTTATTAGTTTTAATGTTTCACCACTCAAATTTGTACGAAAATAATTTTGTCCAAACAAAACAACCGTTTGGCAGCATCCGTCAACAGCAATACTGTCTCCGATTTGAATATTTTCAAGGATTTTTGAACATTCAACAGTTAAATTTTCACCGTCAAAATCCTTTACAAATCCTATTTCTTCTACAATTCCTGTAAACATAAAAATATTTTATCATGAAAAATGTTTTTGCAAAAAAGAAAGTCTCGTCGAGTGACAAGACTTATAAATATACATTTACCCCACATCTTTTATAACATATAATTTTTTCTTTGTCAAGTCATTTTATTGAATAAATTGTTGCAAATATCGAAATTCAAATAAGTCGTTTTCATTTTTTGCATTTGCAATAAATCTTAAATAAGAAATTGCACCTGTTCTCGATGATTCAGGCATATCCGGTTTTTTTAGTGCCATTTCGTATTCAAATCTTGCTTGAGCTTGAGCTGTCAGTGCGGCTTGTTCTTCTTTTGATTTTATATATAATCGCATATCCGGCATTTCATCACCATTATAATAATTTGTTTCTCTCTTTTCTTTATAAATTTGTTCTATCCTGGATGCCATCGGAGAATCTTTTTTTACTTCTCCAAATCTTTTTATAACAGTATCTCTAAATAGTCTATATTTTGCCATATATTCGTATTTTGCAAAGAAAAATATATTTAACATTTCATCAAATTTTCTTTGTTCATACAACTCTTTCACTTTGTTGTATTTTTCTTTATAATATTCGTTTTTTTCAACTTTTTGCAGATTTTCTTTTGTTGGATTTTGTAATGCGTCATAAATTTTTATTTGCATATCGCTTACAACTTCATCTGACAATTCTTCAATATATTTTGGCCCGATTTCTTCATGTTGAAATACAAATAAATTTCTCATATAATGCACAAATTCATGTCTTACTGCTGCAAAAACATGTTGTTTTTCGCCAAAATTTATATACTTTTGTTTTATTGTTATTTCATTTAAACACGATATAAATCTTATTGCATCTGGTATTTCATCAGTATTTGTTGTTAGTGATGGTTTTATTGATCTCGGAATATAAAATCTGTCACACAAAAAATCTAGAGCTCCTTGTGCAAAATCAAAACCTTGTTTTTTATCTAATTCTCGCGCTTGAGCCGGAGTTATACCGAGATGGTATTCTCTCATTGCTTTATAGATATTTACAACTTGATCCATATTTGTATTTGCAAATGCCGGAAATCTTATGGCCTCAAAGCTGATGTCTTTTCCGGTATTTTTTGGGGGTTGGATTCCTAATTGTTGCTTGCGATATGAGGTATTCCTATTTTGAATTGGGGTATTAAAAATCGGCTGAATTCGCATTTTATCTTCCTTTGTTTTGTTTAAAACAAGGAAA
>CAMVQX010000143.1 GCA_947169755.1 uncultured bacterium | reverse complement strand
TTTTTTATTTATTAATTATGAGAATATTTTAAACGTTGATTCAACATTTTTGTTAACTACTGATTTAACTGATTCATATTCTGTTTCAAGAGCTTTGTGTTCGGTATCAAGTTTTTTAAGTTCAAGGTCGAATTTTTTATCCTGAGATTCAAGAACTTGCATATCTTGAGTATATTTTCTTTCTGCTTTTGCGATAGCTCTTTCATCAGGAACTTCTTGAATGCAGTTATCCTCAGAAATAGTTGTAGAAATGAATTGTTTTTTTGTTGATGAATAATATTCAAGCCTCAAAGTACCGTCACGCAAAGCTTTTTCAAATGTGTAATTATCTTTTAACGGGTTTTTAGCAACTTTGTCCTTCTTACCGGGTTCGGGTGTAGAATATATGTAGCTGCTATTATTGCGAGCTTTTTCTGCAGTATCAGTGTATGTAACAAAACCTCTTTGTTGAATCCTGTCAAAAATGTTTCTGTAATATTTCAAAGCTGCATTGTTACAAGAATCAGCTGCTGATTTGAAGTCTGTTAAAACATATTCTTTAACGAAATTATCAATACCTGTTGAATCGTCTGTATCTACACGTAAATAAGCTTCCGTTATCGCCATTGCATAGTCGTATAAGTCTCTTGTTTCTTTAGTTGTACCTTCATAGTTTAAAGGTATCCATTCTTTAGACTCCGGTTCCTGCGTATAATCAAATACAGCACCTTCCGGAGGATCTTCTGTATAAATATCGTAATCTAAAATTTCACCTGTATCTGCATTTACCCAGCGATTATCAACATATGTACATCCCGGATGTGTTGTTTCAAAATCATCTGAATATTTATCAAAATCCACAGTCTCATCTGTAGTAACATTTGTCCATTTTCCGGTTGTATCATCTAATACCCACTCAGGGTTTGCTTCATACAAAGCATTTGTTTCAGGTTTATAATCATCAAAGCCCAAAAACTCTGCCGGAGTCCCTAAGTTCCAATAGCCGGTTGAGTTTTGCCATTCAGAGCCTAAAGTACCGCTTATTCCGTCTGAATAAGCATCTTTTGGTATTACAGCACCATTTTTATCAAGGTAGTTACCATCACCATCTTTTTTATACGGATAAGTTTCATGATAATAAGCTGCATAACCGTCACCAATTGCATAATCATCTTCGTTGCCTGCAGTTCCGTTGAGTCTGTATGTTTCAAAAAATCCGATACTAAACTCTTCCGGATGTTCAGGATCAATAATATAATCAATGCCTACAGCTTTAAAGTATCTGTCCCAAGCTTCATGAATTTTTTGTTGTGTAGGTGTAAGATTGTGTTCATTTACCGGTTCAGTATCATTGCCATACTGAACATAAATATCTGCTTGAGAATAACCCAATGCAGCAAGATACATGTTATAGTTGCCGCCGCTTTTTTCATAAGCATCAGCAATTTCTTCAGTAACCAACAGTCTTCCTTTTGTATCGGTTACAAAATATTGTTTTGTACTTTCAGCCATTCTTAGACCTGCTATACAATTGTATGAAATATCCTCATAAATAGCTTCTGCACCGTTAAAACCTGTTAATACAGTCAATTTTGTAGCATCAAGAGCTTCGTTGTACTCATTAGTAATTTGCTGAGTTTGGTCTGCCAAACGTTGTTTTGCATATGAAACAGCCTCGCCCGTATTTTCGTTGTTAGTTAATCGGGCTGTTATACTCAGTAATCTAGCTTGTGATGCTGCCATTCCCATGATTGGTTTTCCTTATAGTTGTACAATCATGTCTACGGTCAACTTTAAGTAAATCTTTAATAAATACAAAATGTACGTTAACATTTTGTAACAAAATTATAATTTTGTTGCGCAGAGAATTTCTTTACCGAGTTCATTAACTGTTTTGATATCTTCTTCGGGAGCTTTACCAATAGTTGTGAGGTAATTACCAACCATTATACCTTCAACACAAGTTTTTAGGGCTTTTCTTTGGTTTTCTTCAGACAAGCGCATTCTTCCGCCGCAAAAACGTAAAATAGCATTCGGATTTGCAATTTTGAATACTGCAAGAGTTCTCAACACATTTTCTTCATCTATTTTGTCATGATAATTTTCAAACGGAGTTTCGGGTATTGGCATTAATATATTAATAGGTATTGAATCCGGTTGAATTTCAGCAAGCTCCATTGCCATTTCAACACGTTGTTCAACACTCTCGCCCATACCTAATATTACACCGCAACATAATTCCATTCCGTATTTTTTCACTAACTTGCAGGTATTATAACGCTCACGCCAGCTGTGAGTTGTACAAACTTCCGGATAGTATGATTCTGATGTGTTTATATTGTGATGAAATCTTTTCAATCCTGCTTCAGCGAGTTGTCTTGCCTGTTCTTCATTCAAAATCCCAATAGACGCACAACTTTGAAGTCCGTCAATTTTATTGATTTCTTTTATCATATCAAGCTCAATTTGGAAATCTCTGCCTTCATCCGGAGTTTTACCCGAAGTTACAATAGCAAACCTTGAAGCCTTATGTGATTTTGCATCAAGTGCGGCTTTTCTGACTTCATCAACACTTACAAGCGGATATGATTCTATATTTGTACAATAATGAGAGCTTTGCGCACAATACTTACAATTCTGCGAGCACTTTCCGTTACGTGCATTTATCAAAGAACAAAATTCAACTTTGTCTTTTACATACTCTGCTGAAATAGAAAGTAATTCATCAAGCTCTAAGTTATATAATTTTAGTAATTCTTCTTTCGTTTTCATGCCTGCAATTGTATAACTTCAATTGACTAAAGTCAATCTGCATGATAGAATCAGGTGCGAGGTAAATATGTTCTGTCCAAAATGCGGAAAACACGTATATGAAACTGACAACTTTTGCAGATATTGCGGAAACAATTTAAAAGAAGAAGCAAAAGAAGAAATTGCAAAAGTTGAAGAGGTAATACATTCTGAACAGCCCAAACAAAGTGAACAAATTGTACAGAAAGAAAAATCTTTCTATGACGGCGAAGAACTTGTTCTCTATGTTGCAAAAAAACATTTTATGGCAATGTTTTGGCCTGTATTTTTGACACCGTTTTTCTTAATATATTTTTGGAACATATTTTTAAACACACATAGTTTTTTGAGTTGGCTTGTTACAATAGGACTTATTGTTTTGATAATATATCCTATTGCAAGATACAATTCAGACAAAATAATTATTACAACAAAATCTGCCCATATAAAAATCGGCGTCCTGAATCCTGAAGAAATTGAAATTCCATTGGCTAAACTTGATATGATAGATATTACCCAATCATCAATGGGTAGAACTCTTGATTATGGGAATGTTTCATTCTGTGCAAACGGAGAAAAATATGATTATACCTATATTCAATCCCCGGAAGAATTGCAATATATAATTGACGACCCTGAACGGTTTGTTAAAGAAATATTGGAAGAAGATGAGTAATGGAAGAACACGAAATTTCAACCGAGAATGAGAAAAAGGCGCTTATTGTAATTATTTTGACTATCGTAACAATGGTTGCAGAAGTGCTATATGGTTATTGGACAAATTCGATGGCTCTTTTGGCAGACGGATATCACATGGGGACGCATGCTCTCGCTTTAGGATTAACCTATGTTGCATATCTGCTTGCAAGAAAATTTGCAAATTCTGAAATTTTTCCAAACGGAACGGACAAAATCGGCACTCTTGCAGGGTATACAAGTTCTATATTGTTGGGATTTACAGGGATTTGGATTATCGCAGAAGCTATCTTGAGATTTGTAAGTCCTTTAAAAATTGAATTTAATGAGGCGATTTTAGTAGCTGTAATAGGGCTTGTTGTTAATACTGTATGCATATTTGTGATGGAGCATAACCATCACCACAATCATAACCATGATGACCATCATCACGACCACGAAGAACATGATGAGCACAAAGACTACAACTTTATGGCAGCATATTATCATATTTTGGCAGATGCCTTGACGTCTGTTCTTGCGATATGCGCACTATTAGTCGGAAAATATTTCAATATAATAAGTTTGGATGCAATAGTCGGAAT